>JASHPD010000313.1 GCA_030038315.1 Acidobacteriaceae bacterium | reverse complement strand
GAGCTAAGCCTCAAAGTCAACTTCGAAATCGTCCCCGAGCCGCTCAAAAAAGCCGTTGTCTATCTCGACCCCGAAGAATTCCACTCCACATGGCTCGGCAACAAAGCCGTCTACCGCACGCGCATGGCCTTAGCCGACGGCGCCGAGCTCATCATTCTCGCACCCGGCGTAAAAGAATTCGGCGAAGACAAGATCATCGACAAGCTCATCCGCAAGTACGGCTACCGCGGCACGCCCAACACGCTGCGCGCCGTCGAAAACGATCCCGAATTAGCCAGCGATCTCAGCGCCGCCGCGCACCTTATTCACGGCTCGTCCGAAGGTCGTTTCAAGATCACGTGGTGCCCCGGCCATCTTAGTAAGGACGAAGTCGAAGGCGTGGGCTACGGCTACGGCGACCTGGGCGCGATGCTCAAGCGCTACGATCCAGCCGCGCTCACCCACGGAACAAATCGCGTCGATGGAGAGGAGATTTTCTTCATCGCCAATCCCGGCCTGGGCCTCTGGGCGCACCAAAGTCGTTTGTAATCGAGACCCGCTTGTAGAAACAGGAGAAGACATGAGTAACGCTCTGCTACTACCCAAATACTCCCTTGGAACCGGCGATCGTTTCGCGCATCAGGCCAAGGCACAGCTCGCAGCCTGCATCCAGGCCCTCAAAGCCGGCGTTGAAATCGCGCCCGTCTGGAACAAGTCCAACCGCGAGCACACCATCATCGGTTCGGAGCCGACCTCCGCGCACGCCGCAGCCGACGCAGCGGTGAAAGAGCTCAACTGGAAGCTGCCCTACTTCCTCGACGCCGACCACATCGGCCTCGTCACGGTCGATCGCTTCCTCGCCGTCTGCGACTTCTACACCATCGACGTTGCCGATTTCATCGGCAAGCCCGCGCCACAAGCGGAGATTGACGCCTTCGTCGCCGCGCACAAAGGCCTCGTCGGCAAGCTCAAGCTCAAAGGAATCTCCGACGAGCTGGCCGTCACCGAAGCCGACCTGCGCGAAACCGCGAGCAAGTTCCTCTACGCCGTAAAGACCGCCGGCGAAGTCTACCGCAAGATCGCCTCCATCAAAGGCGAAGGCAACTTCATCCCTGAAGTCTCGATGGACGAGACCGACCGCGCACAAAGCCCCGTCGAGCTGCTCATCATCCTCGCCGCCATCGCCGACGAAAAAATTCCCATCCAGACCATCGCTCCAAAATTCAGCGGCCGCTTCAACAAGGGCGTCGATTACGCCGGCGACGTTGCGCAGTTCGAGCGCGAGTTCGTGCTCGACGTAGCCGCCATCGCCTACGCCGTCGAGCATTTCGGGCTTCCGAAAAATCTCAAGCTCAGCGTCCACTCCGGCAGCGACAAGTTCTCCATCTACCCTGCAATTCACTCGACGCTGAAAAAATTCGACGCCGGCGTACACCTCAAGACCGCCGGAACCACCTGGCTCGAAGAGCTCATCGGCCTTGCCGAAGCCGGTGGCAGTGCCCTTGCGCTCGCTAAGGAAATCTACGCGGAAGCCTACGCCCACCGCGAAGAGCTCTGCGGCCCCTACGCCACGGTCATCGACATCGATCCCGCGCAACTGCCTGCGCCGGAAACAGTAAACGGCTGGACCTCCGCGCAATATACCTCCGCGCTGCGCCACGTCCCCAGCGACCCGGCCTACAACCCAAGCTTGCGCCAGCTTCTTCACGTCGGCTTTAAGGTCGCGGCCAAGCTCGGCAAGCGCTATCTCGACCTGCTCGAAGCCAACGAGCCGATCATCGCAAAGAACGTGACGGAAAATCTCTTCGTCCGCCACATCCAGCCGGTTTTCTTCGGCGTCAACGCGCACGCCGAGCTCGCCGGCAGCGCCAGCGCGGAAAAGGTGGCACGATGAGCACGAATCTCCTCAGCCTTGAAGGTAAAGTCGCCGTCATCACCGGCGGAACCTCCGGCATTGGCCGCGCATTGAGCCTCGGCCTCGCCGGAGCCGGAGCCGATGTCATCGCCACCGCGCGCCGCCAGGAGCAGGTCGAAGAGACCGCCTCGGCCATCGAGTTCCTTGGCCGCAAAACTCTCCGCATCCCCTCCGACGTCACCGACCGCGCCTCACTCGAAAAGCTGCGTGACGCCGTCCTCGCCGCCTTCGGCAAAGTCGATATCCTCATCAACTGCGCCGGACGCATCAAGCGCACGCCCACCATCGACGTCACCGAGGAAGAGTGGGAAGGCATCCTCGACACCAACCTCACCGGCACGCTGCGCGCTTGCCAGACCTTCGGCAAACCGATGCTCGCACGCGGCTATGGCCGTATCCTCAACATCACCTCGCTCAACAGCTACGTCGCCTTGCATGAAGTCGCAGCGTATGCGGCGAGCAAATCCGGCGTATCCTCACTCACGCGCTCGCTTGCAGTCGAGTGGTCGCGCTACGGCATCACCGTCAACGCCATTGCCCCCGGCGTCTTCAAAACCGAGCTTAATGCCGCGCTGCTCGAAGGCACCCCGCGCGGACACGAGCTGCTGATGCGCACCCCGATGGGCCGCTTCGGCAAAACCGAAGAGCTCATCGGAGCCGCAATCTATCTCGCCTCCGACGCCGCATCCTTCGTCACCGGAGAAACCATCGTCGTAGACGGCGGCTTCCTCGCTAGCGGCGTAAACCAGTAGCCAGTCACTGCACCAAAAGTAAGGGCCGTGCAAATAGCGCGGCCTTTTTACATCCCTCTTGTTCCCTGTTTAATTTTTTTTGAAGTTATCATCCTGAGCGGAGTTTGCCGCGCTTTTGCGGCAAACGGAGTCGAAGGATCTGCAGTTGCTTTTGTCGTTGCTTTTCAACAAGCCCATCCAGCAATAAACCTTGGGTGCCCCGCGTCCCGCTTTTGGGACGTGGGAAAGCAAATTGCCCGCTCACCGAATCGAAATCTTAGCCCCCGCCTGCGACGAAATCCCCGCCCCCTCTTTCGCCGTAACAGTAACGCCCGACCCCGAAACCGAAGCGTAGCCAACCACCAACCCGTTCTGCGCTTCAATCTTCACGTTATTCAGCGCCACGCCCAGAACCGGCGATTCCGGCAGTCCCACAATCGCGCCTGCATTCTTACTCTCCACCGCGGTCAGGTTCTCAATCGTAATGTCATGGAAGCGCGGCGTAAGCCGCGCCACCGGCTGCGCAGCCTCACCCTCCGGCGGCAAAATCTTCGGATAATACTCGCTGATAATCAGCGCATTCTTCACATTCTTCATCTCGATATCGCGAAAAACCAGCCCGCTCACATCATTCCCGCGATCCCGGTTTGCCTTCACGCGAATCCCGTTGTCCGTCCCATCGAAATGAATCCGCTCCGCGCGGATATTCTGCGCTCCTCCGGCAATCTCGCTGCCGATCGAAAGCCCATGCCCATGCAGAAAAGTGCAATCGGTAATCGTAATGTCGCGGCTCGGCGCATCCGGCCCCGATGAGTCGATCATCCCCGACTTGATCGCAATATCGTCGTCGCCCACGTCGGCAAAGAGATGGTCAATCACCACATGGCTCGAAGAAAACGGATCGACCGCGTCGGTATTCGGCGAGTGCTGCGGAGCCAGCACCTTGATGTTACGAATCACAATGTCATCCGTGTAATACGGCACAAGCTGCCACATCGGTGAGTTCTCGATCGTCACGCCTTCCACGCGCACGTGCCTGCAGTGATCGAAAACGACCAGCCGCGGCCGGGAGTTTGCAGAGCCAAGCACGCCCGAGTCCTTTGTCCTGCGCGCTTCCACCCACCAGCTTTCGCCGTTGCCGTCAATCGTGCCTTCACCAACAATGGCTACATTCTCCGCATTCGTCGCGCTTACCAGCGATTGATATCCCGGCGCACGAAACTCCGTGATCGCCGGATAATCCGCGTGATCCGCCGAGCCAAGCAGCGTAGCGCCCTTGTCGAGATCCAGCGTGATGTTGCTCTTCAGCACAATCGGCGCGCTCAGGTATGTGCCCGCAGTCAGCCGCACCGTTCCGCCGCCCTTGGCCTCGCACGCGTCAATCGCTGACTGCAATGCGGCCGTGTCCTTCGTCGTGCCGTCGGCCTTTGCGCCGTAAGCGCGCGCATCGCAAACCGTAGCCGCATGAACCGCGGGCAACACAAAGAAAGCCGCAGCCGCAAACAGCGCTGCCTTTTCAGAAATCCGCATAGTGAGCCCCATAAAAGAAAAGCCGGGCGAATCCGCCCGGCTTCCGTTGTTTTCCTACCGCTGAATGCGAGCCGAGCCGCCCGATGCAAAGGCCTTCACCTGGTCGAGCGTCGCCATCGTCGTATCGCCCGGGAAGGTCGTCAGCAGCGCGCCGTGCGCCCAGCCCAGCTTGATCGCCGTCTCCGGCGTCTCACCGGCCAGCAGGCCGTAGATAAAGCCCGAAGCAAAGCCATCGCCGCCGCCCACGCGGTCATACACGTTCAGCTCCGCCGTCGGCGCCTGGTACGGCTTGCCGTTCACCCACGCCACCGCGCTCCAGCTATGGCTGTTCGTCGAATGCACCTCGCGCAGCGTCGTCGCCACGGCCTTGATCGCCGGAAAACGCTTTGCAACGTCGTCCATCATGGCGAAAAACACCGAAGGATCGAGCTTGTGTTTAGCAGTCACTTCCGGCCCGGCAAGTCCGAGACCTTTTTGCAAATCTTCCTCGTTGCCCACCAGCACGTCCACGTTCTCGACAATCTGCGAAAGCACCTTCTGCGCGCGCTCCACGCCGCCCGAAATCTTCCACAGCTTCTCGCGGTAATTCAGGTCGAACGAAACCACTGCGCCGGCCTTGCGCGCCGCCTTCATCGCCTCAATCACCAGCTCCGCCGTCGTCTCCGAGAGAGCCGAGAAGATGCCGCCCGAATGGAACCACCGCACGCCATCGCCGAAGATCGTCTTCCAATCGAAATCCCCCGGCTTGAGCTGTGCCGCCGCTTCATTGCAGCGGTTATAGAAAACCACTGGAGCACGCACGCCCAGCCCGCGGTCGCTGTACACAGCGGCCATGTTGGGCCCGTGCACGCCATCGTGCTCAAAGGTGCGGTAGATGGGCCGAACGCCCATCGCCTTCACGCGCTCGGCAATCAGGTCGCCGATCGGATACTTCACCATTGCCGAAGCGATCGCCGTCCGCTGCCCAAAGCAGTCGGCAAGGTTCGCCGCCACGTTGAACTCGCCCCCGCTGACGTGAATCTCCGCGTGTGTCGCCTTGCGAAAGGGGATGATGCCGGGATCAACCCGGTGAACCAGCGCGCCGAGCGAAAGCAGATCGAGCGCACCTTTCTGTGGAATCTCGAACCCAAGACTCATCTCAAATCTTCTCCAAAAACTTCCATAGCGTTGCGATCATACCGCGGCCGGCAAGCAGGCCGAAAGCGCACAGAGCCCGCAAATCCACGCCGCAGCGCGCTGCCGGCAGAATCGCAAGGCCCGGGACTGAAGAAAATTGTATAGGCCAAGAGGTCTGACCATCAAGAAATTCCCGAAACCTGTTCCATCGGCCGGAATGGAAGCGATTCCCATGCCCATTCAGGCATTTTCTCGCTCCACTCCTGCGCAATCAGTAGAATAGCGATCCGGGCCATCCCATTTCAGCCCGCATCCGGCTTGACGCGCACACCCATCGCGCAGTTACATGATTCCTGCAAGTGGTCTGTCCTCTTGAACCACCCATTTCTCCGGAGGCTTATGCGCATTCCCTCGCGTTTCCTGCCCTTTTTCCTTTTTGCCTGCCTGCTCCTCGCGCTCAACGCGCCGGCGCCCGCGCAAGACACGCGCCACGTCACCGAGCCGCACATTCCTCCCGCCTGCGCCACCCTCACCGCCGCGCTTGCATCCCATGACGGCAAACTCAGCGACGCCGACGAGCAAAAGCTCGACACCGCCCGCATCCAGAGCGCCATCGATCATTGCGCCATGGGCCGGTCCGTAGTGCTCACCGCGCAGGGCGGCAACAACGTCTTCCTCTCCGGCCCCATCGAGCTGCGCTCCGGCGTCACGCTCGTCGTCGCCGCCAACACCGTCCTCGCCGCTTCGCGCGATCCGCGCGTCTACGATCTGAAACCTGGAAGCTGCGGCATCGTCAGCAAAAGAGGCCACGGCTGCAAGCCCCTCATCACCGCCGACAACGCCACCAACAGCGGCATCATGGGCTCGGGCTCCATTGACGGCCGCGGCGGAGCCAAGCTCCTCGGCCAGAACGTCACCTGGTGGGATCTCGCGCATGAAGCCAAAGTCACCGACGAAGCGCAAAGCGTCCCCTGGCTCATCGTCCTCCGCCGCGCCGACAACTTCACCCTCTACCGCATCACCCTGCGCAACTCGCCCGGCTTCCACGTCGCCGTCAACCAGACTGACGGCTTCACCGCCTGGGGCGTCAAGATTATGACGCCAAAAACGGCGCGCAATACCGACGGCATCGATCCCGGCTCCTCGCGCAACGTGACGATCGCTTACTCCTACATCCACGCCGGCGACGACGACGTGGCCATCAAGTCCGGCTCCGGCGGCCCATCCTCGAACATCTCCATCCTGCACGACCACTTCTACACCGGCCACGGCATGTCCATCGGCAGCGGAACCAGCGGCGGCGTCGATCACATCCTCGTCGACGACCTCACCATCGACGGCGCCGACAACGGCATCCGCATCAAATCCGACCGCAGCCGCGGCGGCCTCGTCCACAACGTTCTCTACCGCGACGTCTGCATCCGCAACACGAAAAACCCGCTCTTCTTCACGCCCAGCTACACCACCCTCGGCGGCGACCTGCTCCCCGTCTACCGCGACATCACGCTCAGCAACGTGCACATCGAAAGCCCCGGCCGCTACACGCTCGTCGGCCTCGACGCCGAACACAAACTCGGCCTCACCTTCGACAACGTCTTCGCCGACGGCCAAGGCCGCGCCAAAATCACCGCCAGCGACGCCGACATCACCATCGGCCCGCACCGCGGCAACTTCGCGCCCTCCGGCAACGATGTCACCCTCTCGCAAACGCCCAACATCGAGCCCGGCACGCCGCTCTCATGCAGCAGCCGGTACGTCCCATTCCCTGATTCCGCAACCGCGCCGGAGATGGCCAGTGCCATCCCGCCCGTAGACAACGCGCTCTACGTCGCCGCCGACGGCTCCGGCGAATACTCCTCCATCCAGAAAGCCGTAGACGCCGCGCCGGCAACCGGCGGCCTCATCCTCGTCGCGCCCGGCACCTACCGCGAAGTCGTCACCGTCAACAAGCCGCACATCGAGCTGCGCGGCTCCGACCCCGATCCATCGAAGACCGTCATCGTCAACGACCTCAGCGCCGGCGCCAGCGGCGGAACGCTCCACTCCGCCACCGTCAACGTCACCGCCGGCAACTTCCTCGCTGAAAACATCACCTTCGCAAACGGCTTCAACCGCACGCACCCGCAGCTTCCCGCCGGCTCGCAGGCTCTTGCGCTGCTCGTCACCGGCGACCGCGCCGTCTTCCGCAACGTCCGCCTGCTCGGCAACCAGGACACGCTCTACGCCGGCAGCCGCAACTGCGCCCCTGACGGCGCCAACTGCACGCCCGCGCGGCAATACTTCACCCACTGCTACATCGAAGGCAACGTGGACTTCATCTTCGGCGACGGCAAAGCCTACTTCGACCGCTGCGAGATCCACTCCACGCCGCACAAAGGCGGCTTCCTCACCGCGCAGGCCAAACACTACGCCGGTGAGGATTCCGGCTTCGTCTTCGACCACTGCAAGCTCACCGCCGACCCCGCCGCCGAGCCGCCGATTTATCTCGGCCGTCCCTGGCGTCCCTACGCAACCGTCATTTTTCTAAATACCGAAATGGGAGCGCAGATCGCCCCCGCAGGCTGGCGCGAGTGGCATCCGGGCCAAACCAGCTCGCTCAGCACCGCCTTCTACGCCGAATACAACTCCACCGGCCCCGGCGCAAACAATGCCGCACGCGACCCCCACGCCCACATCCTCACCGCCGCGCAGGCCGCGCAATACGTCCCATCCATCTTTCTCGCCGGCAACGACCACTGGAACCCCGCT
>JASHPD010000312.1 GCA_030038315.1 Acidobacteriaceae bacterium | reverse complement strand
GTTGATATACGCCGTGCTCCATCCGCGCATCTGCATCCTGAGCGAAGTATGCGCGTCCTCCGTCACCGTCTCCGTCGCAATCCCGCCGATCTCGTCGAGCGCCGTCCGCCGCAGCACCGCGCACGAGCCGCAGAAGAACGTCGCGTTCCAGAAATCGTTCCCGTCCTGCACAATCCCGTAAAACAGCTCACCCTCGTTCGGAATCACGCGGAACTGCCCCAGGTTCCGCTCAAACGGGTCCGGCGAGTAAAAATGGTGCGGCGTCTGCAGCATCGCCAGCTTCGGGTCGCGCAGAAACCACCCCATGCTCATCTGCAGAAAGCTGCGCGTCGGAATATGGTCGCAATCGAAGATCGCCACGTACGGCGAGCTGAGGCTCTTGAGCGCCGTGTTGATATTCCCCGCCTTGGCGTGCCGGTTGTCCTTGCGGATCTTGTATCCCACCCCGGCCTCGCGCGCGAACTCCTCGAACTCCTTCCGTCGCCCGTCGTCCAGGATATAAACGTGCAGCTTGTCCGCCGGCCAGTCGATATTCACCGCGCCCAGCACCGTGTACCGAACCACCTCCAGCGGCTCGTTGTACGTCGGAACCAGCACATCCACGTGCGGCCACTCGCGCTCGTCGTCCGGCATCGCCACCGGCGCGCGCCGCAGCGGCCAGATCGTCTGGAAGTACCCCAGCGCCATCACCACAAAGGCGTAAATCTCCGCGCCCAGCAGCAGAAACATGAAAATAAGATCGAAAATCCCCCACTTGTTCGAGGGATTCTCAAAGAAATCGATCATCGTGTCGATGCGCCAGTACCCGTACCGGAAGGTGCAGAACAGCGACATAATCATCAGCGTCAGCGTCACCAGGTAGGAGTCCGAGCTGCGCGAGACCGCAATCGCGATCACCAGGAACAGCAGCCCGCAGACCACCTGCTGCGGCCACGTCAGCGGCAGCACGCCGAAGAAATAAAAGACCACCCCCATCGCCGCCAGAAACAGCAGCCGGAGCAGTTTGGTAAGAAGAGTTTCGCCGCGGCCAATCTTCTGCCACAAGCCGGTTGCGGTCATCGTTCGCTCCAGCGCCCCCCGTCATAGCCCTGCATCGCGGCAGCCGCCGCAGCGCGCAGCCACTCCGCAAGCCGCAGGTAATCCGCGGCCGCCGGCGAATCCGGCGCATAATCGATCACCGTCATGCCTTCGGCCAGCGCCTCGCTCACCGCCGCCGCGCGCCGCACCACAAACGGCAGCAGCCGTTCGCCCAGACGCCCGCGCAGCAGCTCCAGAACGTCCCGGTGCAGCCGTTGCGTCTCATCAAACTGGTTCAGCACAAAATACGGAGAAACCGCCTGCCCCGTTGCCGCCGCATTGCGCCGGAAGAACGATTCGATCGCGCCCAGGCTGGCCACCGAGCACATATCCGGCGCCAGCGGCACCAGCACCGTCGGCGTCATGCGCAGAATCCGCCGTACCGCGCCGCCCGAAGCCGTGCCCAGATCGATCAGAATCCGGTGCGCCGAGCCCGCATGGCGCAGAATCTCCTGCGTCAAGGGTTCAGGAACGTTGCCCTCCTGCCCGAATCGGTCCATGTCCAGCGTCAGCACGTCCATCCGCGCATCCGTGCCCGCGGCGGTAAAGCTGCGCAGCGTTCCCGGCCGCTGGTCCGTAGCGCCGAAAAAGAACGGCAGAACCCCAAACGGAGCCGTATCCACCAGCAGAACGCGCTCGCCGCGCCCCGCCAGCGCGCGCCCCAGCGCCGCCGCCATGCTGGTCTTGCCCACCCCGCCGGCCAGCGAAAAAACCGCCACCGCGGGAATCCGCGCACGCACCCGCGCCGGCTCGGCGTAGGACGCGCCGGGAAAAAAGCTGCTCAGCGCAAACCACCGCGAGCCCGCCGGCTGCAACAGCGGCGCGGCCTCAGCCGCCGCGTCGCTCTCCGCGGCAACCGCGCGCGCAGCCGGAAACGGAATCTCCCTCCACCCGCGCCCCGCGGCAGAAGAGTGAGCCGGCACAACCGCAACCGACCCGGAACTTGCAAGAGGAACCGCAACAGGAAATACAACAGAAGCCGCGGCAGAAACTGTGGCAGAGCTTGCAGGCAAACCCGCAGCCGGCTCCGCCGTAACCGGCAAAACGCCTTTGATCGTCGCCTTCGCAGAATCTGCCTGCGCCGGCGTCTCGCTCCCCGGAGAAATCACTTCAGGCTGCGAAACAGGTACAGGCGCGCCGCCGGCCTGCGCCGCTGCCTCTTCCGTCCGCCGGTGTTCGGACTCCATCGCTTCCTGAACCCGCCGCCGTGCCTGTTCCCTCACCTGGGCCCGCGCCGCCGAAAAATCCCGGTATCGCGCCCCGCGTAAATTCGCCCAGGAATACAAAGTTGCCACATCATCCGGAGTCTCACTGGACCCGGCAACCGCTTGACTGCTTTCCACCACTTCCCCCGCTGGCACTATGCACCTTGGACGCCAATTTGTCTGTGATACCTGTCATGGCTTGATCGCTCAGCGGCGCGCCCCACACGCCTTATTCAGAGCGAGTGAATCTTCACCCAGCCCGCCATTCGCAGGCCCATACCCTGCTCGCCGGCTCCATCTTGCGATTGCGCAGCGGCAACCGTTCGTTAGACGGAACTCTAACCTTTGTCTTCGATACTATGCGGGGCGTGTTATCCGTTCAATAACCAATAGGGGATTACTTTAATACCACTTTTGTGGCAGAAAGTTGGATTACCATCCCCCCCTTACAGGGCCATATACGTATCCCCCTGCGCCCGCTAGGATGGCACCGATGCGCAATGGATAAGCCCGAATGCACGATAGGCAGGCCGGGGATTTATCCCCGGTCAGAACGGAAAATTATGATAGTTTTGAGAAAGCGGCACTTATTTCGAGCTCGTAGCTCAGTCGGTAGAGCAACGCACTTTTAATGCGTGGGTCGTGGGTTCGATTCCCACCGAGCTCACCAC
>JASHPD010000311.1 GCA_030038315.1 Acidobacteriaceae bacterium | reverse complement strand
GGTTGGGAGTCAACAAGCCGTGGCGTTCGCGCTGGTTCTCGGAGCGGGAGTACGACAAGCTCCTGGTTGAGGACGTGAAGCTCAAGGCGGAGTTGCGCGAGAAGCTGAAGGCGGCCGGCGTGAGCTCGGTCGAGATCGAGCGTCCGGGCAACAAGCTGCGCTTCCTGATCCGCACCGCACGTCCGGGCATCGTGATCGGCCGCAAGGGCGCGGAGATCGAGAAGCTCAAGACCGAGCTCGGCAAGCGCACCAACCGCGATGTGTTTATCGACATCATCGAGGTGAACAAGCCGGAGCTCGACGCTCAGCTTGTTTCGGAGAATATCGCTCTCCAGCTGGAGAAGCGCGTGAGCTTCCGCCGGGCCATGAGGAAAAGTGTGGACTCGGCGCTGCGCTTCGGCTGCAAGGGCATCAAGGTTCGCGTCTCGGGCCGCTTGAACGGCAATGAAATCGCGCGCTCGGAGTGGTATCTGCAAGGGCGTCTGCCGCTGCACACCCTGCGTGCGGATATCGACTACGGTTTCACCGAGGCCAACACGACCTATGGCGTGATCGGCGTCAAGGTGTGGATCTATCGCGGCGACATCTACGAGCAGAAGCGCCGTCAGGCGCAGCCGCCGGTGGGTGGAACGTCGTTGTTCTAACGGCAGGGAACAGGGTGCAGGGGACAGGGTACAAAGACCCCGGTTGCCGACCTTGAGAACTGTGGTAGTAGAGATTTGAAGTAAGCAGCGGAAGAGTGAACGGCATGGGGGTGAAACTGCACCCCGTACCCTGCACCTTGTACCCTGTCTTTCGAGGTTTTCGTTATGTTGATGCCAAAGAAGGTGAAGTATCGCAAGCAGCAGAAGGGCAAGCGCCGCGGCAAGGCGTGGCGTGGAAGCTCGCTTGCGTTTGGCGAGTACGGTTTGAAGGTGCTCGAGGCGGGCTACATCACGGACCGCCAGATCGAGGCCAGCCGTATTGCCATGACGCGCTTTATCGAGCGCGGCGGCAAGATCTGGCTGCGTCTGTTCCCGGACAAGCCGATCACCAAGAAGCCGGCCGAAGTCCGAATGGGCTCGGGCAAGGGCGCGCTCGACCACTGGGTTGCGGTGGTCAAGCCGGGCAAGATCCTCTTCGAGATGGAAGGCGTTGCTCCGGAGATCGCACAGGAAGCCATGCGCCTTGCGGCCAACAAGCTGCCCTTGAAGACGAAGTTCGTGCAGCGTCCGGGCGTGATCAAGAACGCCTCGGCGCAAGAAGAGACGGCTGCTTAAGCAGCTTGAAGGCCAGGTAGTTTGAAGGATGAAGCGGCGGGTAAGTCCTGCATAAGGAGACTCCCCGCTGCTGGAGAAGAGAGATGGAACTCGAGAAGATTCGCAATTTGAGCGACGAGGAGTTGGCCGGCCATGAGAAGGCTTCGGCGGAGCAGTTGTTCCGCCTGCGCTTCCAGACGGCGCTGGGCCAGAACGACGGAGTGAAGAAGCTCCGCGAGCTGCGCAAGGAGATCGCTCAGATCAAGACCGTGGCGCGCGAGCGCCAGCTTGGCATTCGCGTGACGGTGAAGCAGGAAGCTGCGCCCGTGGCGAAGAAGGCCCCGGCAAAGAAGAAGGCCGCAAAGGCAGTGAAGGAGACGCGCTAAATGACGGCGAACGAAACAACGCAGGCGCCGGCGGCGAACTCGCGGCGCAATGAGAAGGTCGGCAACGTGGTCTCGACGAAAATGCAGAAGACCATCGTTGTTGAAGTGGAGATGCGCAAGGCGCATCCGAAGTACAAGCGCATTGTGAAGAGCTCGAAGAAGTTCTACGCGCATGACGAGCAGAATTCGGCGCGCGTGGGCGACGTGGTCCGCATCCGCGAGACGCGTCCGACGAGCAAGCTGAAGCGCTGGGCACTCGAAGAGATTGTCCGCCGCAGCTCGCTCGGACAGATTGAAGACAACCAGCCTGTAAATCAGCCGGCAGCGGTCTAACACGCGAGGAAAAGGAGAAGAACCATGGCTGTGCAAATGAGAACCATGCTCGCGGTGGCCGACAACTCCGGCGCGCGCAAGCTGCAGGTCATCAACCCGATTGGCGGAGGTCTGGGACGGAAGGCGTCGCTGGGTGATGTGGTCACCGCAGCGGTGAAGGAAGCCTCGCCCGACGGCACGGTAAAGAAGGGCAAAGTCGTGAAGGCGGTCATCGTCCGCACGCGCAAGGAGTACCGGCGCAAGGACGGCACCTACATCCGCTTCGACGAGAATGCGGCGGTGGTGATTGACGATTCGCATGAGCCGGTGGGGACGCGCGTTTTCGGTCCTGTGGCTCGTGAACTGCGCGAGAAGAAGTTTTTGAAGATTGTTTCGCTGGCGCCGGAAGTTGTTTAAGGCTTCAGCCAACTGAGAGAGATTAAGATGCCGAGTTTGAGTATTCATCGCAACGATACGGTCAAGGTTCTGGCCGGCGCCGACCGCGGCAAGACCGGCCGCGTGCTGCGCGTCATTCCGGACAAGGGCACGGTGCTGGTTGAGCACGTGCGCGTGATCAAGAAGACGGTTTCGTCGAAGACAGGGCAGCGGACGCAGGGCGGCATTGCCGAGCAGGAGTCGCCGATCAACGTCTCGAACGTAGTGCTGCTTTGCCCGACCTGCGGCGTGGCGCGTGTCGGCTTCAAGGTCGATGGCGGCTCGCGGGTTCGCATCTGCAAGAAATGCGGGCAGACGTTGCCGACGAAGAAGTAAATACAGTTGTCAGGGATCAGTGGTCAGTGGTCAGAAAGTGCGGCCAGGCTGGCTGAAGCAAGTAAAACTGATCACTGACCGCTGAAAACTGAACACTGTTTTTGGAACACCTGCCGTAACGGTATACGGTTTGAAGATCACGACCCAAAAACCAATCCGAGTCCGGCAGAAAGAGAGCAAAAAGAAATGGCAGCAAGGCTGAAAGAGAAGTATCACAAGGAGATCAAGGCAGCTCTTCAAAAGGAGCTTGGCCTTGAGAACACCAATGCCGTTCCGCGGATCGAAAAGATCGTGCTGAATATGGGCCTGGGCGAAGCGACGCAGAACAACAAGCTGCTCGATCCCCTGGTGGCCGACCTGGCCGCGATTGCCGGCCAGAAGCCGGTGACGACGAAGGCCAAGAAGTCGATTGCGGCCTTCAAGGTGCGCGCCGGCATGGCGATTGGCGCGATGGTGACGCTGCGCAACGACAAGGCGTACGAGTTTCTGGACCGCCTGATCTCAACCGCTCTGCCGCGTGTGCGCGATTTCCGCGGCGTGTCTACCAAAAGTTTCGATGGGCGCGGCAACTACACGCTCGGCCTGCGCGATCAGTTGATCTTCCCTGAGATTGATTACTCGAAGGTGGAGAAGCTGAAGGGCTTGAACATCACGATCGTGACCACGGCGCAGGACGACAACTCGGCGCGCGCGCTGCTGAAGGCTTTCGGAATGCCTTTCCGCCAAGGGGCTTAAATCAAGCCCGCGTAAGTAAGGATTTGAGGATTTTTTATGGCAACTACTGCAAAACGAGTGAAGGACGCGCGGAAGCCGAAGTTCAGCTCCCGCAAGCACAACCGCTGCAAGCTCTGCGGACGTCCGCGCGGCTATCTGCGCAAGTTCGGCGTCTGCCGTCTTTGCTTCCGCGGGCTGGCGCTCAAGGGCGAGATCCCCGGCGTCGTCAAGTCGAGCTGGTAAGAAGAGCAGTTGTCAGTGAACAGTGATCAGTGGTCAGTAGTTTATGTGCAGACCGCGGACCTGCTGGATGAAATGAGTTTCTGATCACTGACCACTGAGAACTGACCACTGTTTTAACCATTTCCGCAGGTTTCCGTGTGAGAGCGCGGACGAACGGGGAATGAAGGAGAAGGAATGAGTCTGACCGACCCAGTAGCAGATTTTCTGGCGCGCATCCGCAACGCGATCCGCGCGCGCCATCAGAAGCTGGATGTTCCGGCTTCCAGGCTGAAGACCGAGATTGCCCGCATTCTCAAGGAAGAGGGCTACATTTCGAACTACAAGACCCAGGAAGAAGATGGCAAGCAGGTGCTGCGCGTGTACCTGAAGTACGGCGGTAGCGAAGCGGCCATCCGCGATCTGGCGCGCATCTCGCGTCCCGGCTGCCGTGTTTATATCGGCCGCGACGAGATCAAACGCGTGCAGGGCGGACTGGGCATCTCGATCATGACCACCCCGAAGGGCGTTATGACCGGCCGTCAGGCGCGCCGCGAAGGCGTGGGCGGCGAAGTATTGTGCGAAGTTTGGTAAAGCCAGGGTACGGGGTGCAGGGTGCAATTCACTGTACCCGGCAACCCGCACCCGGCCCCCTGTTTTCCGGCTGCAGTGGAACGATGGCAACATCGGGACTCGCAAGCCATGAAGGATTGATTCGATGTCGCGTATTGGAAAGAAGCCGATCGCGCTCCCCGCGGGCGTGAAGTACAAGGTTGAGGGCAACACGGTTCTCGTTGAAGGGCCCAAGGGCAAGGTTTCGGCGCTGGTGGCCGAGGGCATTACGCTCGAAACCAGGGACGGGCACCTGCACGTGAACCGCGCGGACGACAAGTATGCCGCGTATCACGGTCTGACCCGCGCGCTGGTCTTCAACGCCGTCGAAGGCGTGACCAAAGGCTGGACGAAGGAGCTGGATATCGTCGGCATCGGTTACCGCGCCGAGCTGAAGGGCAAGGGCACAGTGGTCTTCACGCTGGGTTACTCGCATCCGATCGAGTTCCCGCTGCCTACGGGCATCGAGGTCGCGATCGACCCGAAGCAGACGCACCTGACCATCACCGGCATCGACCGGCAGAAGGTGGGCCAGGTGGCGGCCGACATGCGCTCGCTGCGCAAACCGGACCCGTACAAGAACAAGGGCGTTCGCTACTCGGATGAGAAGCTGAAGAAGAAGGCCGGCAAGACGGGCAGCAAGTAAAGCGGGGAACAGGGTGTGGGGTACAGGGTGCAATTCAGTGAACCCTGCACCCTGTACCCGGTACCCTGACAAACACCGAACGGGGTCGCAGGGCGGCTCCGCTGATAGGAAAGAGACACCATGATTACGCAGACCAAGAGAAACGCGATTCGCCAGCGGATTCACTCGCGCATTCGC
>JASHPD010000310.1 GCA_030038315.1 Acidobacteriaceae bacterium | reverse complement strand
AAGAGCAGAAAGAGGCCGAGGGGGATGGCTACGGCGTCATAGAACGGCGGGCCTACGGTGACTTTGCTGCCTTGGACGTATTCGCTGAGGATGGGAAAGAGCGTGCCCCAGAGGATGACGAAGCAGGCGATGAGCAGAACGAGATTGTTGAAGAGGAAGCTGGACTCGCGGCTGACGAGGGATTCGACCTGATTGTCGCTCTTGAGGTGATCGCACTGGAGGACGTAAGTGAAGATGCAGACGGCGAGCACGAGGCCGAGGAAGACGTAGAACCATGAGCCTATGGAGGACTGCGCAAAGGCGTGGACGGAGCTGACCAGGCCGGCGCGGGTGAGCATGGTGCCGAAGATGGTGAGCATGAACGTGGTGAAGATGAGCCAGACGTTCCAGCTCTTCATCATGCCGCGCTTTTCCTGCATCATGACCGAGTGCAGGAAGGCTGTTGCGGCGAGCCACGGGAGAAAGCTCGCGTTTTCGACCGGGTCCCAGCCCCAGTAACCGCCCCAGCCGAGGACGGCGTAGGCCCAGTGCATTCCGAGAAAGATGCCGCAGGTGAGGAAGGTCCATGTGACCATGGTCCAGACGCGGGTGATGCGAATCCATTTTTCGCCGGGGTAGCGCATCATCAATGCGCCGAGGGCGAAGGCGAATGGGACGGAGAAGCCGACGTAGCCGAGGTAGAGCATCGGCGGGTGAATGACCATCTCCGGATACTGGAGCAGGGGATTGAGACCGTTGCCGTCGGCGGGCGGCGCGCCGGGAAGAAGCGAGAACGGCGGCGCGGCGAAGATCAGGAGCAGTAAGAAGAAAGTCTGGATGCCGGCGAGGATGGTTCCGGCGTAGGCGTAGAGCTTGACGTCGTTTTTGTGCGTGAGGCGGAGGACGAATCCGTAGGTTGCGAGAAGCCATGCCCACAGGAGCAGCGAGCCTTCCTGGCCGCTCCACAGTGCGGCGAATTTGTAGGGCGCGGGAAGGGCGCGGTTGGAGTGCTCGAGGATGTAGATGAGGGAGAAGTTGTTGGTGAAGACGGACCAGACGAGCGCGAAGGCGGCGCAGGTGACGGCGAAGAAGCAGGCGATTCCGGCGCGGCGCGCCGTGTCTGCCAGCCGCTCGGGGGCGATGCGCGCGGGCTGGCCGGTTGCGATGAGCCGCAGGGCAAATGCGCCGGCGAGCAGGTTGTATGCGGCAAGCGCCAGCGCAACGAGCAGGGCAAAGCTACCAAAAGTTGCCATCGAAACTCCGGGATCGAACTTCAGGACCATTCTCGCAGACGCCGGCGAGGCGGCTTTGTGATGTCGCGCACGATCTCGGCAATCATTGTAGAGGCTGGAATTGACCGCTGGGGTCGATCAATGGGTGGAGGGCAAATCCTTTGAGAACTCCATTTCTCAATTCACGGCGGTTTTTGCGCTCGGCTGGAGGGGGACATTTTGGATTGTTTTTTAGCGAGTTAGCTGCGCTTCGCGCAATAGCGGGTTAGCGGAGGATCGCGGTGAAGAAGACAAATGGCGGATTCGGAAAGGAAAGGAAAGGAATCAGGCGGGCTGGTCAGGCGATCTGGCGGATGGGCGCGTGGAGGATTTCGCGGGCGGTGCGGAGCATCTCTTCCATGCTGGCGGAGGCCGGAAGCAGATGCACATTGTCTGCCTCGTAGTCGTACGAACACTCATTCTTGCTGCAGAGCACCAGCACGGGCACATCGACTACGCGGTGAGCCAGCTCGGTGACAAAAGCGGGTCCGGAGAGCCAGGGCATATTGAGCCCGACGATGACGAACGCAAGATCGCGGGCGAACTCGGGGTTATCGGCAAGGATGAAGGCTTCCGCGGCTCCGGCTGCGCGAACAATACGAGGATAGACGGACTCGAGAGCCGCCATGCGCACCTGGGAGTGGAATGGGTCGTCGTCCACCAGCAAAATCGCCGGCGTGTGCGCGCCAATCGGCCAGGGCTTCGAGGTTGGGTTCAATACACTGCTCCCATCATTTTGGGATGCAGCCGCCGGTGGGGAGGTTGCCCCGTCGGCCCGGTTAAATCGTTTTACATGGGTAAATATCAGAAAAATCTGAGGGAAAAAGGCCAATATGGAGCAGATGCGCCAAACGGCGATTTAAGGAGAAAAGCATACCTCAGGGGCTAAAGCCCGCCTCATTTTTTGCTGGACTTATTGCCGGGGATAAATCCCCGGCCTACCAAATCGTGAACATGGGTGCGTCATCATGCAGAATGGTGGGGAAAAGCAGTGCAGAATCAGCCGAATAGAAATTCTTTCTCGCGGAGGTCCTTGATGGAGTCGCGGAGTTTTGCAGCTTTCTCGAACTCGAACCTCTTTGCGGCTTCGCGCATCTCGGTTTCGAGTTTGGCGATGTAGGCGTCCACTTCCTCCTGCGACTGGAATTCGGGGATTCCGGCGGATTCTTCTTCGAGGATGTCGCCGTACTCGGATTTGAGGATTTGCGCGAGGCCCATCTCCATGGAACTGATGACGGATTGCGGGGTGATGCCGTGCTCCTCGTTGTAAGCGCGCTGGATGGCGCGGCGGCGTTCTGTCTCGTCGATGGCGCGGCGCATGGAGTCGGTGACCCTGTCGGCATAGAGGATGGCTTTGCCGCGGATGTGGCGCGCGGCGCGGCCCATGGTCTGGATGAGCGAGCCGGCGGAGCGCAGGAAGCCTTCCTTGTCGGCGTCGAGGATGGCGACGAGGGAGACTTCGGGCAGGTCGAGGCCTTCGCGCAGGAGATTGATGCCGATGAGAACGTCGAACTCGCCTTTGCGCAGGCCTTGCAGGAGCTTTACGCGTTCCAGGGTTTCGATTTCCGAGTGCATGTAGCGGCAGCGGACGCCGACTTCGGTGTAGTAGCCGGAGAGGTCTTCGGCCATGCGCTTGGTGAGCGTGGTGACGAGAACTCGCTCGCCCCGCTTCGCTCGGTCGCGGATTTCGGCGAGCAGGTCGTCGATCTGGCCTTTGACGGGGCGGATTTCGACTTCGGGGTCGATGAGGCCGGTGGGGCGGATGACCTGCTCGATGACTACGCCTGATGCGCGTGTCAGTTCGTAGGGGCCCGGCGTGGCGGAGACGTAGATGGTCTGGTGGACGCGGTTTTCGAACTCGTCGAATTTGAGCGGGCGGTTGTCTGTGGCTGAGGGCAGGCGGAAGCCGTAATCGACAAGATTTTGTTTGCGGCTGCGGTCGCCGTGCCACATGCCGTGCACTTGCGGGATGGTTGCGTGGCTCTCGTCGATGAAGAGGATATAGTCGCGCGGAAAATAATCGAGGAGCGTGGGCGGCGGCTCGCCGGGCAGGCGGCCGGAGAAGTGGCGCGAGTAGTTTTCGATGCCGTGGCAGTAGCCCATCGACTTGATCATTTCGAGATCGAAGCGGGTGCGCTGGTTGACGCGCTGGGCTTCGACCATGCGGCCTTGCGCTTCAAGCTGCGGGACCCACTCGTTGAGTTCACTGAGGATCGAGTCGATGGCTTGGTTCTTGCGCTCGGGCTGCACTACGTAGTGGCTTTTCGGGTAAATCGGCAGGCGGGAGTAGCGCTGCTTGACGGTGCCGAAGAGCGGGTCGATTTGTGACAGAGACTCGATTTCATCGCCGAACATTTCGATGCGGTAGGCGGTTTCGTCGTAGGTGGGGAAGACCTCGATGATGTCGCCACGCACGCGAAAGGTCCCGCGGCGGAAGTCGGTGTCGTTGCGCTCGTAGAGGATTTCGACTAAGCGGCGGGTGATGTCTTTGCGGCTGATACGCTGGCCTTTTTCGAGGAGCAGCAACATGCCGTAGTAGGCTTCGGGCGAGCCGAGGCCGTAGATGCAGCTTACGGAGCTGACGATGATGGCGTCGCGGCGCTCGAAGAGCGAGCGGGTGGCGGAGAGACGCAGCTTGTCGAGCTCTTCGTTGACGGTTGCTTCTTTCTCGATGTAGAGATCGCCGGCGGGGATGTAGGCTTCGGGCTGGTAGTAGTCGTAGTAGCTGACGAAGTATTCGACGGCATTGCCCGGGAAGAATTGCTTGAATTCGTGGTAGAGCTGCGCGGCGAGGGTTTTGTTATGCGCGAGGATGAGCGCGGGGCGGTTCGATTGCTCGATGACTTTGGCCATCGTGAAGGTCTTGCCGGAGCCGGTGACGCCGAGCAGGACCTGATGCTGCTCGCCGGCGGCGAGGCCGCTGACCAGCTCGTCAATGGCGCGGGGCTGGTCTCCGCGCGGCTTGTATTGGGTGACGAGCTGGAAGTCCATACTTAGGATTATAGCGTGGAAGCGAAAATATGGCGAAAATTGATGGTGGGTCAGTCTGAAAAAGCAGCCCCCGGGGGCTAAAGCCCTTGCGTTTTATGCGGCTCATTCGGCACGGCTGAAGCCGTGCCCTTTCAAAACAGATTCAAACTAACCTGGAGGCCCATTTTTATTCTCCCTCTCCCGCCCCACTTCTCGAAGGTTAAAATCTGACGCCGGGAGGCGGCGGATAGGCGCGGTAACGGCGTTGGCGCAGCTCATGGAGGATGATGTAGAGCGCCGCGGCGAGCAGGAGCACCGGGCCGAGGAAAAGCCAGAAGGAAAAAAGGACGTGGTTGCCGCTGATGATGGCGGTGGGGGCGATTTCCGCGTCGCCGAACATGGAGACCATGTTTCCGCCTACGTGGGCGCTGTCTTCGATGCGCGTCCGGCCGAAGAAATTGACCACGTTCTGGTCAACGGTGACGCTGGGCTGCACGGTGGTGTTGCCGAAGAAGGTGACGACGTTGCCGTGGACGGCGGAGGCGGTGCGGGCGTGGCCGAAGAAGACGACAAGATTGCCGTTGACTTCGGCCTGCACGTCTACGTTGCAGAAGAAGCAGACGGCGTTTCCGACGGGCTGGCCCTGCGGGATATTGGTGTTGCTGAAGAACTGGACGGAGTTGCTTTGTGCGAGAGCCGGGAGGGCTACGGCGAAAATTGCGGCGGCGCAGAGACTCAGGCGGAGAAGGCTTCGAGTCATACTTTTCCCCTTTTGGGGAGTATACGCGCGGGGTGGGTGGAAGGTTCCCTTTCCACAAATTCACAGATTCCGGTCAGAAAAAGGGGGACTTTCCGGGATGTTTTTGAATGCTAAAAGGCCCGGTTCGAGTGGGAACCGGGCCTTTTCTTGTCCATTTTTAGCGTGGCATGTTCTTTGCAAAAACCCGAGCGGGGCAGTTCCGCAATCCCATGTCTCCCAAACCGGGAGACATGGGGCACCCGATGGGTTGCTGGTGCGGGCGAAAGACAACTGCGCTTAGAACTCGAAGCGCATGGCTAGCTGGATGCGGCGGGGGTTGTCGGCGGAGGTTTCCTCGCCGAAGGTGGGCGAGGTGTCAACCGTATCGACGCTGCCGACGCTGGGGTGGTTGAGGACATTGAAGGATGAGGCGGAAAAGCCGAGGTGCGGGGAGTCGTCGTCCTTGTCGGCGGTGAGGGCGAAGTCGTGGCCCCAGCGCAGGTCGAGATCGACGTACGGCGGGAGATTCTCGGTGTAGCGGCCTACGCCGTCGGGGCGGGCGTTGAAGAGATCGTCGCCGTAGGGGTCGGTGCCGGTGAGGATGGTCCACGGAGTTCCGGAGTTGGCGAAGACGCCGCCGGAGAGATTGAGGACGCTGCGGGGGTTGAACATGCCGTAGAAGCCGAGACGGTTGCGGCGGTCCCAGCTTGCGTTGGACCACTCGTCGTTGGGGTCGTACTGGTTCTGCGGGAACCAGGTGATGCCGTCGGTGTTCGAGGCGTAGTGGGACCAGGTGTAGCGGCCCCAGCCGGAGAACCACTTGTTGTAACGGCCCTGGTAGGAGATGTCCGCGCCGTCGCCTTCGATGAAGCCTTCAGGCTGCATCTGGCGGATGCGGAGGTAATCGGGATTGGGGCGGACGGTGTAGTCGGACTCGGGCGTGGGGGCGTTGATATCCACGGAGCGGAAGTCGCCAATCATGCGCATGGCATAGGTGCTGGCAGTGAGGGTGGACTTCTCGCCGAAGGCGCGCTCGATGGAGATGCCGTACTGAATCTGGTAGGGGATGCGCGCGCCGGGCATGAGCTGGACGCGGTTGACAGGCAGCGTGGTGATGTCGATGCAGTTCGAGATGGGGTAGCAGCCCGAGGGCGGCTGCGTGGCGGGATTGAGCGAGAGGCTGACGGTGCGGCGGCGCGGAGTTACGCCCTGGTAGCGGACGAGATCGAGCATGGGCCAGGAGCCGAAGCGGTCATAGTAGATGCCGCCGCCGCCGCGGAGGACGGTCTTCGATTGCGGATCGAGGACGTAGGCGAAAGAAACGCGCGGCGAGAAGCCGAGGCGTTTTTGGGCCAGGAAATTCTGCCAGTCGTAGCGCAGGCCGGGCGTGACGGAGAAGCGCGAGCTGATCTTGACCTGATCCTGGATGAAGGCGCCGGCTTCCTGCTGGTGGTAGATGAAGTGCGAGTCGCCGTAACCGGCCGAGAAGCCGGAGGGGATGTTGTTGTCGTAGTTCTGAAGCGCGGTCTGAAGGACGGTGACGCCGTCGGCGGCCATGGTGGGCGCGAAGCTGTAGCTGCCGTCCTCGTTGGTGTGGTCGTCATAGGCGATGCGCGTGAGGTTGGGGATGCCGATGCCGGCCTTGATGTAGTTGCGGCCGTGCGTCCACGAGGCCATGTCGTAGAGGCGGAAGTTGTACCAGGTGCGCAGGCTGTCGGCTTGCGCGGAGCCGCCGGTGTAGTAGCCGTTGACGGAGATGACCGGGCCTTCGTTGGCGTCCTGGTCGATGTTGTGGCCGTGCTCGGCGACGACGGAGAACTGGTTGAGCAGCTCGGGCGAGAGGATGGAGTTGACGTGGATGGTGAAATCGTCCTCGTGATTGGCGGCGTTGTAGCCGGCCTGCTGGAGGGTCTGGCCGCCGACGTTCTGGTTCTGGCCGGTCCAGTTGTAGTAGCTGTACTGGGCGTAGGCGGAATGCTTGTCGCCGAACTGGTGCGCGGCGCGGATGCTGAAATCGGTCTCGTCGGTGGGCGTGGGGACGTTGGCGGTGTAGATGCCGTCGGGATTGGTGGGCGTGGGTGCGACGGTTGCGTCGACGACGGCATTGTTCTGCTCGGTGGCGTGGTTGAAGGAGCCGAGGAAGCTGCTGTGGTGCGCGAAAAAGATGGGGCCGGTGACGCTGCCTTCGTAGATCTGGCGCAGTTCGGAGGGCTTGCTGGGAGCGAGCGCATTCTGCGCGTTCAGAGCGCTGTCGCGGAAGTAGAAGTTGGTCTGGCCGTGATAGTGGTCGGCGGCGGACTTGGTGATGATTTCCATCTGCCCGCGGCCCGGCCAGTAATACTGCGCGGAGTAGGGGTCCTGGTTGATGATGACTTCCTTGACGGCGGAGGCGGAGACGGTGACGCGGTCGCTCTCGACGCCATCGACGATGAGGCCCGCGCCGCCGGTGGCTTCCGAGCCGGTGTCGAGGAAGGCGCTCATGGCGGTGACGTAGTCGTTGTCGAAGATCGGCATGTTTTTGAGATCGTTCGAGGTCATCACCGAGGTGTCGTGGTTGTCGTCGCCGGCGGTGAGGTCTTCATTGGAATCGGCGCTGACGTGGATGTTGGTGGAGAGCGTGGCGATGGGGAGCACGATGTGGAGTACGGCGGGAAGCGGCGTGAGCGTGTGCAGGCCGTAGGCCGGTGTTGTGGCCACTACGGGCGTGCGGATGGTGGTGAATCCGGGCTCGGAGATGACGAGCGTGTAGTTGCCGGGGCGGGGCGGCTCAATCTGGAAGGAGCCGTCGCCGCCGGAGCGGAAGGAGCCATCGACGGCGCCGGTGGGGTCCACGAGCTCGATTTCGGCGTTGGGAACGATGGCGCCGGTGGGGTCGGCGACGACGCCGGTGATGGGCGAGGCGGCGGAAGCGGCGGGAGCATTGCCGGGCTTGTTGTCCGGACTGGGATTCGGGCTGGCAAGCAGGGCCGCGGGAACGGCCAGGCAAAGAGCAAGAGCGAAAGAGCGAATCATCAACAACTCCAGGACTGCAGAACGACCGGGAAGGCAAACCTCCGGCCGGCATGGTAAAGGTTTACTTGCACCCGTAGATTGCAGGGTTTTGCGTGCACTTTGCCGTTGCTGTCCGAAAAAGAAAAACTGAAAACGCCGCCGGCGCGTCTTTTCTGCGCGCCTGGATTGGGCTGGGCCGCCGGTCTTGCTTTTGCGGAAAGCGGAAACGCGCTGAAGCGGCTTCCGCGCTCCTGTTCTCAGGATGCGCACGGCTCCGGTAACGATTCCATTTTCTCAAGCGCCGAGTGCCGCCGTCCAGTCTGACGCGGCATCGACGAGAATGTCAGGAACCTCTTCGTGCAAATTTTGCGGGCCGAAGCCGAACTGGCAGCCGAGGCTCCAGGCCCGGGCGTTGCGGGCAGTGAGGACATCGACCTTGCTGTCGCCGATCATCAGGGTCTCTTCGGGCTTGGCGCCGGCTTCGGCGATGAGTGCGTTGAGGCCCATCGGATCGGGCTTTTTGAGGGGGAAGCTATCGCCGCCGTAGATGGTTTTGAAGAATTTTGCGAGGCCGAGGCCCTGGCAGATGCGCAGCGCGGGGCGCACAGGCTTGTTGGTGAGCACGGCGAGCGTGTGGCGCCGGCTGAGCGCGGCGAGGGCTTCCGTTACGCCGGGATAGGCGTAGGTGTTGTCGAGATTGTGGGCGCGGTAGTGCTCGATGAAACAGGCGTAGGCGCGGGCGAGCTCTTCGTCGTGGACTTCATCGGGGGAGACATTCTCTTCGGCGGCGAGCGAGCGGCGCACCAGCATGGCCGCGCCGTTGCCGACGAAGCCGGCGATGACCGCGTCGGGCAGCGGCGGGCGGTCCATGTGCTCAAGCGCGGCGTTTACGCTGTTGACGAGGTCGCGGGCGGAATCGATCAGCGTTCCGTCGAGATCGAAGACAATGAATTTGAGCTGCGCGGCGGGAACGGGCCGAAGGATATGAAGCATAGTGGAAGTCTACCGGCTGCGGCTTTGCCGGCGCGCTGAAATAAGGAGAAACAAGATTATGTGTCTGCGGTTGCGTGGCGCGGTTTTTGCGGTTTTTCTGGTTGCTTCGCTGGGGGCTTCGGCGCAGGTCATCGCGCCGACGGCTCCGAGCGAGCGGATTCCGAATCTCGACAAGCTCAAGGATGAGCTGAAGGCGTATCACGATTGCACGGGGAGCTATGGGTGCTATACGCGCGATCTCGATTTGCAGGCGGATCGGGCGATTATGTTTTTGAAGCAGCGTGCGGCGCACAAGCGGCCCGGAGAAAAGCTGGCGCTGGTGCTCGATATCGATGAGACGACGCTTTCGAATTATCCGGAGATGGTTGCGGCGGGTTTTGCGTATGACGTGGCGAGGTTTGAGGCGTGGGAGAAAGAAGCGAAGGCTCCGGCGATTGGCGGGACGCTGCGGCTTTACAAGGCTGCACGGCGGCTTGGAGTGAGCGTTTTCTTTTTGACCGGGCGGCCGGAGAGCGATCGCGCCGCGACTGTTGCGGATCTGCACGCCGCGGGGTTCGACGGCTGGCAGGAGCTGATTCTGCGCTCGGCGAGCGAGGCGAATTCCACAGCGGTGATCTACAAATCCGGCGAGCGGGCGCGGATTGCCGGCAAGGGATACAGGATTGTGCTCAACGTGGGCGACCAGTGGAGCGATCTGCGCGGCAAGCCGATGGCGGAGCTCTCGGTGAAGTATCCGGACCCGTTCTATTTCATTCCGTGATGCCGCCTGGGATGCGTTTTTGCGGCCTGGGTGGACGATGCCGCGTCCAATCGGATAATGGATGGTGATGCCCCGCAGCAACTTTCCATGGAAAGTGCTGTTGGAAGAAGAAAGAGGTGGGGAATCATGAAAAGCTCAGGGCGAGTGGGTTGGAGCGGAATCGGTTGTGCGGTTCTGGCCGCGGCACTGGCAGCGGTTTCAGGACCCGCAGCACGGGCGCAGGCGCAGGCGCCGGCTGCGAGCCAGCGCGCCGCGGCGCGGCTCAGCTATGTGGATGGACATGTGCGGCTCTCAAAGGCAAACGCGAACGGCACGATGCTCCCATTTACGGACGAGGCGATGGTGAATACGCCGCTTTTTGAGGGCACACAGTTGCAGACCGGCGACGATGGCCGAACGGAGCTTCAGTTCGACGACGGCTCTATCGTCCGCATCGCTCCGGACAGCACGCTGACACTCTCCGTTCTCAGGACCGGCCAGACCGAGCTTACGCTCAACGGGGGACTGGGCTACTTTGAGCTGAAGGGAGCGGAGAAGATCGATTTTTCCGGCACGACAGCCACGGCGAATGGGCCGGCTACGCTGCGCGTACGGCTCGATACGCCGCCGGGCAGCATTGCTGTCTTTGACGGCTTTGTGCATCTGCAAGGGCCCAGCGACTTGACGGCCGACCTGCATGGCGGCGAGAGCACGCAGTTCGACGTGCAGGGCGGCAGCTTCAGCATTGCGGAGTCGATTGAGCCCGATTCCTGGGATGCGTGGAACAGCGACCGCGACCTGGCCTTGCAGCAGTCCGCAGAAAGCACCAGCGCGGCTACGCAGAGCGCCGCCAACAGCGCCAACCCGGCGTGGGACGACCTGAACGACAGCGGCAACTGGTATAACGTTCCGGACGAAGGCTATGTGTGGTCTCCGTATGAGGCCGCCGATGCTTCGTGGGACCCTTATGGGAGCGGAAACTGGATGTGGACGCCGGGCTATGGCTACATCTGGATATCCGGCGAGCCGTGGGGCTATCTGCCTTACCAGTGCGGCACGTGGAACTGGTACAACAACTTCGGCTGGGGATGGCTGCCCGGCGGATGCACGCCGTGGTGGGGCGGCGTGGGCGGCGTGTGGGGGATTAACGTGGGCGGCTATCCTCTGGGATGGCGCGCGCCGAATCGCCCGATCCGCCCGCATGGGCCGCGGCCATTGCATCCCCTGCCGATGGTGCCGGTTCACAGGCAGGGTCCGGCGGTGGACGCTTTGCTTCCGCTGCGCGACCGCAGAACTCCGGTGCAGATTGGGGATGCGACCGTGAGACCGGTGGGAAGAACTGCCCGCCCGGTCAACGATCACCAGCCTGCGCAGAATGCTTTGCGCTTCGGCGGCGCACCTGCGAGCAGAGCACAGACGGTTCCACGGCCGGCTTACCGTCCTGCGCCGAGCGGAACTTCTCATGCCCGTCCCGCTATGGGCAGCGCGGGCGGAGCGCATTTCTCGCCGTCGCCCGCGCCGCGAGCGTCTGCTCCGTCCTCGCCGAGGAGATAAGCCGCGAACGGCACGCAAATCCTTTGCCTTGCCGCAACGCGCAAACCGCGCAAGGCGAGGCAAAGGAAGCAGCGGATGTCGCCATTATGCAGCAGATGCACCAAGCGATATTGCCGGCCGATTGTACAAGGTTGGCAAAACGCAGCAGGGGCTAAAGCCCTTATTTCCCTCGTGGCTTTTCGGCACGACTGAAGTCGTGCCCTGTTACAGGGCAAATACGCTTGTCAGCTTGATTCCATTCAGGATGCTGCGCCGTGCGACTGAAGCTGTGCCCTGTTACAAAGCAAATGCGGGGGAATTTCAGACTTTGGCGCGTCCTCTGCATCCTGGCGGCGGGTGGGGATCTTTCGGGGGGAAAAGATGGAGATTTCTTACTGCGGCGCCAGCTCTGCGAGAAGCAGCTTGGCCTTTGTCGCCAGCGTGTTGGCTCCGTCGAGATCGTTCGAGTCCAGCGCGGCGCGCGCCTGCTTGATGTACTCCCGAATCTGCGCCGCGGTTTTTTCTTCCTGGGCCGAGAGCCGGCGGTGAATGTTCTTCAACCCGCGCTCGGTGCTGTCCAGCGAGCTCACCGTCGCGGTGCGCAGGTCGGCGGGCTCGCCGGTGGAAAGCTGCCCGATGGCGCTTACCTCGGGCGTGCCGTTTGAGGCCTGCTGGGCGTTCTGCGCCGGCTGCGCGGGAGCCTGATTGGTGTGGGCTTCGGTCTCAGGCTTGGGCTTTTTGTGCTTCGGAGCCGGCTTCTGCTCCGGCTGTGTCTGCGCTGTTGTGGCCGGCTGGGAGGTTGCGGGGACGGTGATGACCGGCGGAGGCAGGTTTTTGGGCGCATTATTCGGCGCGGAGACCGGGCCGTCGTCCACCGGCGGAGCCAGCGGAGGCTGATTCTGCGCGGTTTGCCGATGCGCACAACCGGCTACAACCAAAGGCAAAGAAAGACACGCAATGCGTGAAAGATACTGCTTCATCCAAGCCCCTTTTCGTCTTCAATACCCGCCGGTTGGAGGTGGCGTCGGCCGCGTTCGGGAACTGCCAGGGGAAGGCGCATTCGGAACTCCGTGCCCCGGTCTTGCTCCGATTGTACCTCTATGCTTCCGTGATGGAGCTGGAGGATTCTGTATGTCATCGCAAGGCCGATTCCGCTTCCTTCGCTCTTTGTGGTGAAGTACAAATCGAAGATTTTTTCCCGAATCTCTTCGGGAATTCCCACGCCCTCATCCAATACGCGCAATACGGCAGTCTTATGATCGGTTTCCAGGGCGACTTCCAGCCTGCCGCCCTCCGGCATGGCCTGCGCGCCGTTTTGAATCACGTTGAGAAGCGCCTGTTTTATCAGATCCGCATCGATGTTCACAAGCACCGGCCCGTTGGGCACGCGGCTTTGCAGGACCACTTTGCGGGTGAAGAACTCGTCGGCGGCCAGAGCGGCCACATCGCCCAGCACCACGCGCAGGTCATGCTCTCCCAGGCGCAGCTCCACGGGACGGGAAAAATCGACGAGCGTTTGCACAACGCGGTCCAGGCGGTGAATTTCCGATTGAATCACATCGAGATGGCGGTCGGCCTGCGGGCTGGTGTCTCCCAGCTTGTTCCTGAGCAGCTCCAGGTGCACCACGATGGCGTTGATGGGGTTCTTGACCTCGTGGGCCACGCCGGAGGTGAGCCTGCCGATGGCGGAAAGCCGGCGCGAGACTTCGAGCTCGGACTCGATGGCCTCGACGGATTCGAGGTCGCGCAGCGTGACCAGCGCGCCCAGCCCGTGGCGCGCGTCGTCGTCGTGGATGAAGTGCACGGAAGCCTGAATCCTGTGGCCGCTCTCGGTGCGAATCTCCTCCTGGATGAGCGCGATGTGCGAGTCGAAGGCCTCGCGGATGGTGCGGCCCAGCATGGTGTTGCGGTCGAAGATGTCATAGACGGGAAGGCCGAGGATGCTGTCCGGATCGATGCGCAAAAACCGCCGCACGGCGTCGGAAACCATCACGGCGCGGCTGTCCCCGGTAAAGAGCAGCAGGCCGTCCTGCAGATTGCCGAGGATCTGCTCAAGATTGTCCTTGAGCGTGGAGAAGACCTCCTCCACATTGCGCATTCGCTGGCCGATGCGCTCGATCTGGTGGGAGACGCGCGCCGGCGTGTCCTGCTCCGGCTCGCCTTTGTTCTGCGCGGCTTCTTCTTCGGTCGGCGAGACCCAGTAATCGAGCTGCATACTGATCTCTTCGAGCGGCCGGAGGGCCAGATTGCTCAGCAGCAGCGCGGCTATGAGCGCGGTGCCCAGAGCGAAGCCCATCAGTGTGAGAGCTTCCACGAGCCAGGGCTGGTAAACCGCGCGCAGAAAGGTGGTGCGCACGCCTACATGCACGCTGATGAACGGCTGGCCGTTGCGGTCCAGCGGTTCGGTAATGTCATAGACCTGCGGCTGGCCGAAGATCACCTGCATCAGATGGTACGGGTCGGCGTCCAGCAACTGGTGGTAATCGG
>JASHPD010000309.1 GCA_030038315.1 Acidobacteriaceae bacterium | reverse complement strand
CCGATCAGCAGCACCGCCGCGCAGATGCCCAGCAGGATATACAGGCTGCTGCGATAGGCGTCGCGCATCTCGCCAATGCCCTGCCCGCCGGGGCCGATATGAATGACCTGCCGCGAAAGCTGGTTCTTAAGCTGCGACTCGTACTGCGGGGCCAATGCGCCTTCGCTCGGGAGCCAGTGCTGCAGGACGGCGGTCAGACGTTCGGAGACGCCGGCCGTTGTTGCGCCGGGCTTCAAGCGGCCGATGATGCGCAGCCAGGAGAGCGAGGGCACGTCGCAGTAGGGAGCCTCGGCGTCGGTGAGGTAATCGACCGAGAGCGGCACCCACAGGTCCATGGGGTTGCTGGAGAGCGTTTCGCCGAAGAAGCCGGGTGGGGCTATGCCGACAATAGTGAAGGAAAAAGTCTCGATCTGGAAGGTTGCGCCGACGATCTTCGGATCGCCGCCGTATTTGTTCAGCCAGGTGCGATAGCTCATCACCGCCACCGGCGGAGCGCCTCGCCTGTCGTCGGCGGGAGTAATCATGCGTCCGGCAAGAGCTTTTACGCCGAGCGTTTGAAAATAGTTGCCGCTGACGTATTCGCCCATCAGCGCGCGGGCCTGCGCGCGGTCAACGTCGGTGCCGTAGCGCACGCTCAGCACCCCGGGCTGCGCCTGGAAGGCCGCAACCTGGTCGAACTCCGGCTGCGCGGCGGCCTGCAGTTGCTTGTAGAGCTTGAAGGAATAAAGGTCCCAGTCGCCCTCTATGCCGTTCATGTAACAGCAGGCCTTGCCGGTGCCTATTTGATAGAGGCTGGAAGGATCGGTGACGGGCAGGGACTTCAGCATGACCGCGTCGATCAGCGAGAAGATTGCCGTGCACGCGCCGATGCCGAGCGCAAGGGTGAGCAGCACCGTGGCCGTAAACATGGGCGAGAGCCTCAACTGCCGCAGGGCGTGGCGAAGATCGAGCAGGAAGGTCATCGGAAGTCTTCCCGGTTACGACAGGATGATTCCTTATACCTTCCCGGTGCTTGTGGAGCAAGGAGAATCCCCGCGCTTCCGTTTTTGTTCTCCGGGGCGTCGCTTTCGTGTTCTTCATCCCTTGATATTCCCCATGCGCGCAATATGTTAGGCTCCGGTTTGGAGGGTCTTTGCGCGCGCCGTTTCCGGCCGGCCGCAAAGACGCCGGGAGAACCGCAACAGATGAGTGCTGCACAGTACGATATCGTCATCATTGGCTCAGGCCCCTCAGGACAGCGGGCCGCCGTAGCCGCAGCCAAGATGAAAAAGCGCGTAGTGGTGATTGAATCGCGCTCCGTCGTCGGCGGCGTCTGTGTGAACACCGGCACCATCCCCTCCAAAACCATGCGCGAAGCCGTTCTGCATCTCTCCGGTTATAACTACCGGTCGGTGTACGGCATGAATTACCGCGTGAAGGAAAAGATTTCGATGGCGGACCTGGCCTTTCGCGTGCAGGCCGTCATCAAGACCGAAGTGGACGTTACCGAGGCGCAGCTCTCGCGCAACGGTATTGACGTGATCCACGGCATTGCCGGCTTTGTCGATCCCAGGACCGTGAGCGTAGCCGGGCCCGCGGGTGAGACCACTCTTCTGGAAGCGGATCGCATCATGATTGCCGTGGGCACGCGGCCGGCCTCTTCGCCGAAGGTGGCGATCAACGGGCGCACGATTGTGAACAGCGACCAGGTGCTGGACCTGCCGGCGCTGCCGCGGTCGCTCATCGTGGTCGGTGGCGGCGTAATCGGCGTGGAGTACGCCTGCATGTTCGCCATTCTGGGCGTGCGCGTCACGATTATTGAAAAACGCCCCAAGCTGCTCGAATTTGCCGACCAGGAGATTGTGGAAGCGCTCAGCTATCACCTGCGCGACAGTCGCGTGACGATGCGGCTGGGCGAAGAGGTTTCAAGCGTGGAGGAGATGCCGGACGGCTCGGTGGTGGCGAATCTCGAGAGCAAAAAGCGCGTCTCCGGCGATGCGCTGCTGTACGCCATCGGGCGGCAGGGCGCCGTGGAAGACCTGAATCTGGCTGCTGCCGGGCTTGAGGCCGACGGGCGCGGGCGCATTCCGGTGAATGAGCACTACCAGACCAGGGTGGAGCATATTTACGCCGTCGGCGACGTGGTGGGCTTTCCCGCGCTGGCCTCGGTTTCCATGGAGCAGGGGCGCATTGCGGCGCACCGGGCCTTTGACGACGATCAGACGACTTCAAATCCCAGCTTCTATCCGTACGGCATTTACACCATCCCGGAGATCAGCTTTATCGGCAAGACTGAAGAGCAGCTTACGGACGAAGACGTGCCGTATGAAGTCGGCATGGCCTACTACCGCGAGACGGCGCGCGGGCAGATTCGCGGCGATACGACCGGCAGGCTGAAGCTGATCTTCCACCGCGATACGCGCAAGGTGCTGGGCGTGCACATCATTGGCGAGGGCGCGAGCGAGCTGGTGCACATCGGCCAGGCTGTGATGACGCTCGAAGGCACGATTGACTACTTCGTGGACACTGTTTTTAACTATCCAACGTTGGCCGAGTGTTATAAAGTTGCCGCGTTCAACGGCTTGGGACGGCTGGGCAGGTATCAGTCGGCCGGTTGAAGCGGCCCGTTATACAGGGCCAGCTTTTCATAACTGAGGGGAGCGCAATGACCGTAGCCATCGGCGTTGTGATGACCGAACGAATCGTCGCCGGCCGTCTTGAGGATCACAAGCTCGTAGGGAAGGCTGTCCGTTATCCGGAAGAAAATGCCGAGCTGGATTCGCTGATTGCGATTCCGGGCGGCGAGCTGGTTTCCATTCTTGCCGACACGATTACGGCGCTGGCCAACAACGGCAAGCCGATCCAGGCGATTGGCGTGGCGGTTCCGGGGATCGTCCGGCACGGAGTCGTGGAAGACAGCCCCAATATCGTCCAGATCAAAGGGATGCGGCTGGCCGACGATCTGGGCGATCTGCTGGTCAAGCGCGGCATTACCGCTCCGGTGCACATTGCCAACGATGCCGACGCGATTGCCGCCGGAGTGGCCGCCACTCGCGGCCAGCTCAACCGCCTGACGCGTGTCTGGACGCTGGGCAACGGCGTCGGCTATGGGCGCTGGCCGTATGTCGAGGGTGTCTGGGAGGGCGGCCACATTACCGTGACGCTGGACCCTAAGGAACGTTACTGCGGCTGCGGCGGCGTCGGCCATCTCGAAGGGATTGTGGGCTACCGCGCGATGCGGCTGCGCTTCCTCGACCGCGAGCCGGAAGAGGTTTTTGCCGCCGCCAAGCAGGGCGATACGAAATGCCGCGAGTTTGTGGACCTGTGGCATCGCGCGCTGGCCGCGGCCACGGCTTCGTTTATCCATCTGGCCGGGCCGGGCCGATTTTACTTTACCGGGCGCAATGTGAACTTTCTGGAGCTTCCGGTGCTGCGCTCGCACCTGGAGTCGATGGTGAAGATGGGCCCGCTGCAGAGCTACTCGCTGGAGGCCTTTGAGCCGGACGCAGAGACGGCGCTGCTGGGCGCGGGCGTCAGCGCCCTCCGCGCCCTGACCTGGTAGGTAGTTAGAAAATTTGGTAGGCCGGGATTCATCCCTGGCAACAAGTCCAGCGAAATAAGCAGGGCCTTTAGGAACTCGTTGAAATAGGCGTCTATTTGGAGTCGAGGTATCGAGGTGGCTCGTCTAACAGACATGCGTGGAGACGAGCGGGTGCAGGACGGGATGTTCAGCTATGTTTCCTTGGAGCAGCGCGTGCCCCAGGATCATCCGTTGCGGGCGGTTCGCAAGCTGACCGATGCGGTGCTGCGGACACTCAACCCGGAG
>JASHPD010000308.1 GCA_030038315.1 Acidobacteriaceae bacterium | reverse complement strand
CTCGGCATCGACGGAAAACTGATGGCCGACCAGTGCGGCCATGCGCTCGATGTCAGCCAGAACGTCTATCGCCAGACGCCGATCGCAAGTCGTCTGCCCGCCGTTAATCAGCTTGAGAAAAGGCTGCTGGTGATGTGAATGGAGTACATTTGGAGTACGGGACTTAGAGGAGTTTTCGGAAGGCGCTGATTTGATTGGAGCGGGAGACCGGGATCGAACCGGCGACATTCAGCTTGGGAAGCTGACGTTCTACCACTGAACTACTCCCGCTCTTTATTTTCTTTAGCTTACATGATAATAACCTTCTTATTGTCCAAAAGTGCTCGAACCTGAGTCATGACAGGCGAGCTTCCAAGGGCGCGGCCGGTCATGCGGTTCGAGTTTGGACAATAACTGGACCAACATCCTGCGAAAAGCCTCTATCAAGCAGCATCGCACACACGACAACCGCTGGCAATTGTTCCCTGTTCTCATTGTAAAAGGCGGGCCCGACCCTCGCACTGTTCTCGTCAGTAAAGAGCCCATCAGTTGGAAAGAGCCAAGTGGCGGGAAGTTCTATCTTGACTACCGAGACGACCACGGGAAGCGCTTTCGCCAACCTTGTGGGGCTACCCGGCTTTGCACAAAAAGTATGGGAATTATCTCCTTGACTCTCAAGCCGAACTGTGAAGCGAGGAGGCGGTAGGCAATCCCAAAAGAACAGAGCCCGGTGGCCGCCGGGCTCGTCGCTCACTACAGGAGGAAGACCTCATGTACACGCATGAAAGTCAACCATGTGGTCTAGGCAGTGCCGTCACGAGATTGGAGGATATGCGAAGATGATGGGAGATGATGCCATCCGCCGCGTATCACCGTCACGATCTAAGCGACCACGCCTGGGGATTGCTTGCCCCTTATCTTCCCGGACAGAGAGGTCAGTGGGGCGGCATCGCCCAGGACAACCGGCGTTTTCTCAATGCCGTTCTGTGGATTTTGCGCACCGGCTCGCCGTGGCGCGATCTGCCCCCGGACTACGGCGACTGGAAAAACACCCATCGCCGTTTCTGCCGCTGGCGCGACCAGGGTATCTGGGAAAAGCTGCTGGAGCAGATGATCGACGATCCTGACTTGGAATGGCTCATGATCGATGCCAGCCACATCAAGGCCCATCTACATGCGACCGGGGCGGTGGGCGGCAACCAGAAGATGGGCCGGACAAAAGGGGGCTCAACACCAGGCTGTATCTGGCCGTGGATGCGCATGGTATGCCGCTCCGAGTCCTTGTTACACCGGCTCCCGTGGCGGATTGCACGCGCGCTGGCGCGCTGATCGAAGGACTGGCGGCCCAACATCTGATCGCCGACAAGGGATACGACAGCAACGCCATCCTGGAGCAGGCCTCCAGACAGGGTATGCAGGCGCAGATTCCGCCGCGCAGCAACCGCAAACAACTGCGCACCTATGACAAGCACCTCTACAAACTGCGGCATCTGGTGGAAAATGCTTTTCTGCACAGGAAACGCTGGCTCGGAATCGCCACCCGATACGCCAAACGCACCGATTCCTTCCTCGCCGCCGTGCACATTCGATGCCTCAGGATGTAGATCGGAAGCTCGTGACGACACTATTTAAGAATTTGTCGATGAAGAAGAAGTTTTCCGCGGCTCCATATTTTCATTAGGGAATCTATTTTAATTCTGATTTCTGCTATGATGCGAGTTGCCCGTTCGACTGCCATGACGGGCAGGAGTGGGAACGTGACTGAAAAGAGAGTTATGGACTTTTTCGATGCGAGCATCAACCGGGTCGCGGCGTGGGTGATTGGCGCGCGTAATGCGCCAGGCGCTTACGCGGGCGGAGAGCGACTTTGACTTAACTGCTCGGCTGGCCTTGCTTGAAGAAGAGAAGTCGATGCCATGGACGGCCGTTTGGGACTACTACTGCTTCAGCAAAGGCAAACCATGCGGCACGGATTGGCTGCAAACCGTGCGCCGTTATGAAAACGAAGCGCTTCGCCGGCGCGCGACTACCTAACCGCATGGGCCGGCGTAGTCCATGATCCAAAACAATGGTGATGACTCAACATATCTGCTTTCTACTCCAAGTAAAGCCCGATAAGCTCGACGAATATAAAGCTCGTCATGCGGCCGTCTGGCCGGAGATGCTGGATGCACTGCGTGAGTCTGGCTGGCGCAACTATTCGCTCTTTCTCAGGCCCGACGGTCTGCTGGTTGGCTATCTTGAAACGGACGATTTCGATCGCTGCTGCGCGAATATGCAAAAGCATCCCGTGAACGCGCGGTGGCAGGCTGAGATGGCGCCGCTTTTTGCCTGGAACGGCGACCGTGCCGCTGACCAGAACATGATTCCGCTTGACCGGATCTTCCATCTCGATTAGCTGCTGTGCGGCAAATCCCAGCAGATGTCTTCCCGCAGGACCGCATTTTGGCGTGGCATCTGCTTCCGTGACTTTCACGCTGCCGGATGGCAACGCTAGCGGTTCCTACGCAGCCTGTACTTGCACCTATACGCGGTCCAGGAGCTATGATGGGCGTGCATCATCCATCAATCGACGTTGCATCCGGCGAACCATCGCGAGGAGATGAAGGGTGCCTAAGACCAAGATCAAACGGTTGTATCTGATCCCCATCTTGTCCAAGGCGCTCGACGTGATCGAGCTGCTTGATAGAGATCAGACGGCCCAATCTCTGGAAGATGTCTACCAGAAGACAAATATCTCCAAGACCAGTATCTATCGTATCCTCAAGACGCTGGTGCACCGCGGCTACGTGGCCCGGACGCAGAACGGCCTATACCGGCTGGTGTCGCGACCCCGCCGCCTGCATTTTGGGTTTGCCGTCCAGAGCGCAGATCTTCCTTTCTCCATTGCCCTGTCGCAGACGGTCGCCGCGGCTGCAGCCGCTTCCGGCGTCGAATTGACGATCCTCGACAACAAATTCGATCCGGACACTGCAGTCCGCAATGCTGAGGAATTTGTAGCTCGGCGCGTGGATCTGGTTCTCGAGTTCCAGGTCGAGGAAGCGATGGCGCCGCGCGTCGCCCACATTTTGAAGAAGGCCGATATCCCGCTCATCGCCATCGATGTTCCTCACCCCAATGCAACGTACTTTGGAGTGGATAACTTTGAGGCCGGTTACGAGGCCGGCACGTTACTGGCGCAGCATGCCCAGCGCGCATGGGGCGGTAAGGTCGACCGGGTGCTGGGCGTGGGATTCGCCGAGGCAGGCAGTTTTGTGCAGAGCCGTATCACGGGCGCATTAGACGCCATCCGCGAACGCTTGCCTGCTGTTCCGCAGGATTGCTACTTTCAGATCGAAGGCCGGGGCATGCGCGAGGCCAGCAAAACGGCAATGCTCGAGTTCCTGAACACACATCGCGGCGGCAAGCGCACGCTGGTCGCCGCGGCAACTGACTCAAGCGCCCTGGGTGTTCTCGACGCCATTCACAAGCGCGGTCAGGAGCAGAACTTCGCCATTGCTGGACAGGATTGCATCCCCGAAGTGGTTGAGCAAATTCGCTCCGGGTCGAGCCCCCTGATCGGATCGGTCTGGCACATGACGGAAACTTACGGTCCGCGCCTGATTCAGCTTGCCATCACGCTGCTGCGTGGCATCGCCGTGCCTCCGTACAATTACGTGCAGCACCGGGCCATTACGTACGAAACGCTTGCCACAGACGCGGAACCTTTGTTCAAGTTGCAGGCCAAGAACTGCCTCAAGAATCTGCCGGAAGAGCCGAAAGCATCTCCGCACCGTTCCTGAGGCGTGGCTCTCATATCAGCAGATAGCGACTTTATAAGCTTAAAAACGAGACTAAATTCCGGAATCCACCCGGTTTGCGCATCGAGTGGAACCAGCTCCCTTCTATCCCGCATTTGCCGCTTTGACGAGTTCGGTTGGACGAACTTGCATCCATTCCAGATGTCCGCGTACAGCCTTCAAATTGTCCGAATTATTGAAAGTAAATAATTTTTCTAAAGAAATAATTTTCAAAAGTAAATAATTTTTCTATTGACAATCGATCGCGGGAGCGCATTAAACTTCTTTGCTGGGATACCAATCTGCAACCCCGACGTCGTCAACATCAGGCCTGCTGCAATTGGGCCAGGATTTCAAAGGCAGGAATCATCAAGCTTCACACTGTTCAAAAGGAGGCCACCGATGCATGCTTCAATTCACATGCCTGTCCGTACCTTGTGTACGCTCGGAAAACAATACGCGAGCTATTTCATAGCCGGATCAATTCTTCTGTTCCTGGTCATCGGCCTGGGAGTTTCACCCGTACGCGCTGGGGCGCAAACCGCCGGCGAAGGATCCATTGAAGGCACAGTGACGGACCCTGTAGGCGCCGTGGTTGCCAACGCCAAGGTGGTCGCCACCAATAACGCCACGGGCGTCACCACGGAACAAACCACCACCTCGCAAGGCGTATACGATCTGACCCCGATCATTCCGGGCACCTACACGGTCACGATCACTGCCAGCGGCTTCAAGAGCGTTACACAACAAAGTGTGGTGGTTAACGCACTGCAAGTGGTCGGCCTGAACGCAAAACTGGAAGTGGGCGAGACCTCGCAGTCGGTCACCATCACGGCAGCTCCGCCGGAACTGGACACCACCAGTGCGACGCTGGGCGCCACCATGAATACGTCGTACTACACAGAACTGCCGGTCATGCTCCAGGTTGGCGGAGCTTCCGGTCTGCAGCAGCGCGATATCACACAGGTTTCGAATCTCATGCCCGGCGCACAGGTTCCGCCTGGAGGGCGATCCTCCATCGTGAGCGGCACGGCCCAGCGTGAGGGCGAGGTATATATCGACGGTCTGCCCACAACCGACATTAGCCAGCAGGGCGATAACCGGCCGGTCTTCAACGTGGTGCCCTACGAGTCCATCGGCCAGGTGCAGGTGATCACCAGCGGCTTCCCGGCGGAGTACCAGGGTGCCGGCATGGAGAACTACAGCCTTGCCTCGGGCGGCAATCAGTACCACGGCGCGCTGTTCGAGTACGACCGCAACACTGCGTTCGATGCCTGGAGCTTTTCGGCAAAGCCGGGCAGCCCCAGCAATACGACGAAAAAGATCGTCAACGGTGTCATCACCTCTGTGCCTGGGCCGAAGACTCCTGAGCACCAAAATGAATGGGGATTCAAGATCGGCGGTCCCGTTCGGATCCCGCATCTTTTCAATGGGCATGACAAGCTGTTCTTCTTTGCCACCTATGACGGGTTCCATTCCTACGAGGGCGAGAATGCTGTCGCCAACACCGTGCCCACCATGCAGATGCGCAGCGGCGATTTCTCACAACTGCTCACTGCCAATGGGGGGCCCGGATATAACATCTACGATCCGAGCACGCTGAGCTGCCCGACCAGCTCCACCTGCACGCGCTCACAGTACGATTCCGGCGGTACGCCCAACGTGATTCCGACGAGCGAACTCTCGCCCATCGCGTTAGCCATGATGAAATGGCTGCCCCAGCCGGAGACGGACTCCCTCACCAACAACTACTTGAGCGGCATTCCACAGGGATACGACAACTGGCTGTACTCGGTGCGTTTCGACTACACCATCTCCCCGAAGCAGCAGCTTTCCGGCGCGGTGACTGGCGGCAACCGGCGCGCGATTCCGTATACATCCTCCTCCAACCCCGGCATTCCGGTACTGCCCTACATTACCGTTACATCCAGCGTCGTCGCCGGCCACTATGCTGAGCTTGAGGACACCTACTCCATCAATCCTCACCTGGTGAATCAGATTAAGTACGGATTCATGAACTTCGGCGGCCCTCCGGTGGCGAATCCCTCGGAGGGCATTACTGAGTACGAAGCCACCACCCTCGGCATCACCGGACTTCCGCCGGGCCAGGCATCCGAGGAGTTTCCCGGCGAAAGCTTCAGCGGCAACGATGCTCCCAGCAGTTGGGGTGGAAGCACCAGCAGCACTACGGTGTCGAACACGTACGAAGTTGTCGACAATCTGGCGTGGACCAAGGGCAAGCACGCCATCACCATGGGAATTCAGTTGCAGTGGCTGGAAGTCCAGGCGGATTCCTATGATGGCTACTCCCACCCTTTATCCCTCGCATGGAACCCAAACGAAACGGCATGTATCATTCCTAACGGCTCAGGTTCCGGTTGCGCCGCCCCAGTCAGCGGAGCAGGCTCTGAATACGGTCCTAACAGCGGATACTCATTTGCCAGCTTCATGATTGGCGCAGTGAACAGTTCCGGGCTGACGGTGCAGCCGTTTTCTGTTACCGGCGGACGGTATCGCACCGTTGCCCCATATTTTCAGGATGATTACAAGCTAAGCTCGAAACTTACTCTGAACCTGGGCCTGCGCTGGGACTGGCTGCCGACCTTCCACGAAGTCCTGGACCGCTGGTCTTTCCTGAATCCGAACATTACCAATCCCATCACCGGCAATCCGGGCGCGCTGCAGTTTGCAGGGAACTACGGCGGCACCGGCGTGAGCTGCGACTGCACCACCCCGGTCCACAGCTTCTGGGGCAACTGGGGACCACGGCTGGGCTTTGCTTACGCCGCAAACGACAAGACCGTGATTCGGGGCGGATTTGCCATGCTCTATTCCCACGCCGGCGGAACGGGCGGAGCGGGCGGCGCATATAACGGCACCGGCAACAGCGGTTTCACCAGCACGGTTTCTTTTCCGGACGGCGCAGCCGGACCGAGTGCAGGACCGGCCTTCTGGCTCAACACCAACTCGGCGTCGGGATTTACGGGCGCCAATTACACGGCCAACACCAACATCGGCGGCCCTGGTTACACGCTGCCGGCCATCGCCGCGCCGAGCGGTATTAGCCAAGGGCTTCTTACCGGATTCTTCGTCTGCGGTCCCGGCACTTCCGCCTATCCGCAGTGCAGTGGTGCAGCGGCCGGCAAGTCGGGCGGTTCCGGATCCGGCATCTCTTACGCCGATCCGTATCTGGGTGGCCGCGCTCCAGAGCTCGACTTCTGGAACTTTGGCATTCAGCGCGAGCTGATGCAGGATCTGACCATCAGCCTCAACTACGCCGGCTCGCAGAGTCATTTCCTGGCAGGCGCCGGTAACATGCGCGGCATCCAGTCGGGCGAGCTGAATCCGAATTGGTTTATCCTTGGCAGCTACTTGAGTCAGCCGGCGACTGCTGCGAACGTGGCGGCGGCCGAAACGGCGACCGGCGTGACGCTCCCCAACTATCCCTGGTATGAGGCCGCGGCCGCAGTCAATTCCAACGCGACCATCGCGCACATGCTCACCTGGATGCCCCAATACTCCGGCACCACGGACACCTGGGGCGATATCGCCAACGCCAACTACCATGCGTTCCAGCTCTCACTGGTCAAGCGCGTGTCGCATGGATCTTCCATCACGGTCAATTACACCTTCGCAAAGAACATGGACGATGCCGGCACCGCGCGCAGCGGATACGCGCTTCCCGCGTCGGTAACCGACAACGGCAAATCGTGGGCGCCCAACCGCATCGACTACTCGCTGAGCACCAACGACCAGAAGCACAATCTCGAAGTCTTCGGCGTCTACGAGTTGCCTTTCGGCCGCGGCGGTTACGGCGGAAACAACGCTGTGGTACGGAATGTTGCTGGCGGTTGGAAGCTTTCTGGAATCGCCTCTTACTGGTCTGGTCTGCCCCTGGCACTCACGGCCAACTGCTCCGCTTATCAGGGCTACGGCCAAGGCACCTGCATGCCGGACTACAATCCCAGCTTCAGCGGAGCGGTCCGTATTAATGGCGGATGGGGGCACGGGGTAACCTCGGCCACACTCGGATCCAAGCAGTACATCACCGGTTACGTCAGCAATTCCACCCCCGGGGACGGAGTGGGCGGAGCAGCTTGTTCGAGCAGCACCGGGCCGTTCTGCAATTCGAACAATTACACCGTTGGCGATCTGGCGCGGACCGCTCCCTACAACCTGTTTGGACCGGGAGAGTTTCGTCTCAATCTCGCTTTGCGGCGAACCTTCCCCATCAAAGGCGATAGATCCCACTTCATCTTCGGCGTGGATTGCTCTAACGTCCTCAATAGCGTTCTGTTTGGCAATGACGCGCAGAACAATGAGATCAATACGAACGTCAACTCCTCCTCGTTCGGTACACTTGGATTTGCCAGCGCCGACAGCCGCGCATTCCAGTTCTCAGGTCGTCTCGAGTTCTAATCCGCTGATGTGTCTTTGCTGAATCAAATAGTCAACCGCCTGCCGTCGTCCGGGGTAGCCCAGCGGCAGGCGAATTTACGCGGTAAATCACACCGTCAACCTCTAATGCCGGTATCACTTACCAAAAGCCTCCCGAGGGGGCGAACTGTGACCAATAAAACTCGCCGGGAATTCCTGAGAGATGCCGCTGTCCTTGGCGCCGCAATCACGTCCTCTAAATTTGCAGATGCCAGTTTGCTTCGCACTGACGCATCCGGGCAGGATGCAGACCGCGCAGCCGCAACTCCCATCGCGGTCTCCTGGCTCGGCGGCCAGGCTCCACTGGTGCCCGCAGGCGTCAGTTGGGGAGTGCCCTGGTCGCGTGGTTCCCTCAAGGCCGGAAGTCCGCTCACCGTGCTCTCCGCCGATCACCGCCCGCTGCCCACGCAGTGCTGGCCACTCGCCTATTGGCCCGACGGTTCCATCAAGTGGGCAGGTCTGGCCATCGTCGCTGATGTGCAACTCGCCGTACCGCTCACTGTAGCCGCTGGTTCGAGCCCGGCTCCCACGTCTCCCATCGAAGTCGAGGAAAATACAGATTCGGTCGTCGTCAGCACCGGGCCGCTGCGGTGCACCATGGCGCGCAGCGGCGCCGGTCTCATCCAGTCGATGCAAGTGGACGGAAGAGAAGTGGCGCACAATGGACGCCTGGTCGTGCTCTGCGAAGACCGCTCCGCCTACGATGCCAGCCGCACGCTGCGCGAAGAGGAATTTACCGGCGAGATCTCCAAAGTCACCGTCGAGCAGCGCGGACCCATCCGCGCCGTTGTCCATTTTGAAGGCAAGCACCGCGGTCAATCCAACGGAACTGGCGCCGCGCGGCAATGGCTGCCTTTCTCGGTGCGCCTCTACTTCACCTCCGGCCTCAGTTCCATCCGCCTCGTCCACACCTTCGTCTTCGATGGTGACCAGTTCACCGACTTCATTAGCGGACTTGGCCTTCAATTCGACGTTCCATTCCGCGAGGAACTGCAGAACCGTCATGTCCGATTCGCTACAGATGGAAACGAACTATTCTCCGAGCCGGTGCTCATGAGCCCCGGTTACCGACCCAGCGCCGTGCATAATGCTGTCGAGATGAATCGCGCGCAGCTTGTTGGCCAGCGCATTCCCAACCTCGACAGCCTGCCGCCGCGCGACAAGGCGAACATGCAGACCATTGCGGTCTGGGATTCATTTCGTCTGAACCAGTTGGCGCCCGATTCCTTTTCGCTCGACAAACGCACCAAGCCTGCCGCTTCCTGGCTGCACATCACCAATGGAAACCGCGCGCGCGGCCTGGTCTTCGTTGGCGATGTTTCCGGCGGTCTCGCGGTCGGCGTAAAGCGCTTCTGGCAAAAATACCCAGCCGCGTTGGAAGTCGAAGGCGCTTCCAAGTCTGCCGCCACTATGAAGGTGTGGTTTTGGTCACCCGATGCCGCGCCCATGGATCTGCGCCATTACGATACCGTCGGCCACAACCTGCGCGTTTCTTACGAGGATTACCAGCCAGGCTTCAGCACGCCTAACGGCGTAGCCAACACCAACGAAGTCACACTGTGGGTTACCGCCGACACGCCGGCGCCGGAAGCGTTTGTTGCCATGGCCTGCACCGCAAACGAGCCGCCATTGCCCGTCTGCACGCCGCAGCACTATTACGACACCCATACGTTGGGCGTATGGAGCTTACCTTACCGCTCCACGCCAGATCTTGCATCGGCAGAAGAACAGCTCGATCGCGCCTTTACTTTTTACCAGGGCGAGGTCGATCGCCGCCGCTGGTACGGCTTCTGGGATTACGGCGATTTCATCCGCACCTACGACCCTATCCGCCACGAATGGATGTACGATATCGGCGGGCACGGATGGAACAATACCGAGTTGATGCCCAACGCCTGGCTGTGGTTCGCATTCCTGCGCTCCGGCCGCGCCGATATCTTCCGCATGGCCGAGGACATGACCCGTAACACCAGTGAGGTTGACGTCTACCACTCCGGCCGGTTCGCGGGACTTGGCTCACGCCACAACGTGAACCACTGGGGCGACGGCGCCAAGGAAGTCCGAATCAATGAAGCCTTTCTCAAGCGGTTCTACTACTACCTCACTACTGACGAACGCACTGGCGACCTGGTCCGTGAGCCCCTCACTACGGTCGAGCAGAGCATTATGGACTATCCGCCGCTGCGCGAAGTTCTACCGCTGCCCATCCATGGAGTTTTGCGCATCGGCCCGGACTGGCTGGCTCTCGCGAGCAACTGGATGGCCGAGTGGGAACGCACCGGCGACACACGCTACCGCGATTACATCCTCACTGGCATGAAAGACATCGGCGCTATGCCAGAGGCTTTCACCAGCCGCGGAGCGTTCCGCTACGATCCAGCCACCAAGCACCTTTACGATATTGGTGAGCCCAATACCGGCGTTTCCGATTTCATGGTTCTTTTCGGCGGCGATCAAATCGCAATGGAGCTCATCCAGCTCATCGATTGCCCTGAGTTCGCCCACTCCTGGTATCTCTTCAGCGATAAATGGGCACGCGAGACACCCGGCTCGCGCTACTCCAAGCTGCGCATGACCGCCTACGCGGCCAATATAGCGCAGGATGCTGTGCTCGAGGATGCCGCACTGCAACTGTTCCGCGAGAGCCTGAAATTCGAGGACGGCGATCATTTCCCCGCGAAGCCGACCGTCATCGAAGGCCCAATGGTCGCGGAGCGTGTAGAGGAGACTCCGGGCCGCTGCTCCTTTACGCCGGCTATCGCAACACCCGAAACCGCCCAATGGGCGATTAACATCATGACTGCAACCGAGCTGTTCCGGAACTTCCGCTCCGATTCTAAGAGCTGACCGGAAGTTGAGCCGGAACTGGCCTAAGGATTCGGGGAAGTAAAAAGCTGGTCGTAATCGCGCCAATGCGCGTTCATCACATCGATCTTGTGCTGAATCTGCTCCGTGATATTCGGTCCCAGGCGCATGATGGTCTCGTCTTCGGGGGTTGGCGCCAGGTCCAGAATCGGCTGTTTCGTGCTCTCCAGCAACTGATTGAGGGCCGCCATGGTGTCGATTTCCGTGCGCGCCGTTTCCATCAGATCGGTCCGGTCCCAGCCCGATTGTGTTCCGAGGACGGGGTTGGCTTCAACCTTTTCTCCAAGCGTCTTCACCCGGTCGAGCTGAGCCTGGTACGCAACCATGTCATTGGCCGATTGCAGCAGATAGATGACCGCCTGCAGCCGCTTGCCGGTCAAGTCCCACTGTGTGCGTGCGCTTTCATTTGTGGACGCCTTTGCGACTCCCTGCGTCAGTTGCAGCGCCTTGCGCAACTGCGGCAGCGTGAGCGAAATCGTGCGCTGAAAAAGCAGCCTCGCGCCCCATCCCTCGTACATGCGCATGGCCTGAATATCGATCAGGTCATCGGCCTGCGCCTCGCTCTTGGCCTGAAACAAAAACGGCCGGTAATCTTTCTTTTCGTCCGCCGTCAGCTTCTCCGGGAATGGAACCAGCGGCCGCGTGATCCAGCGGTTCAGCACATCTCCCATCCGCAGCACACCGCCGAAATCGAGTTGCTGCAGGTTGTGCTCGGCATCGTTCAGCGCCATCCAGGCAGCCATCAGGTTGTCAGCCTGTGCCTCGCCTGCCTCGCTTGCGGCGAAGGACCGCAGTGTGGTGACCCGTTCCTGCAACGTGCGCATCGGGGCGTGCAGGGTCGCCTTCAGCAAGCGAAAGATGAAATCGGCGCTGGTATTCCCGCCAAAATTGATCATGAACCGCGTGGGATTGTCCTCCGATGATGCGGGAATGCTCTGACCAGGCCCCTCGATCGAAGGCACAACCAGTCCCACCACCGGGTAAAAGGCCCCGGTGTCGGCGTTTACCACTGTGACTCCGTCGAATGGCCGGCCGTCAGGACCTTCATGTCCTTCGACGGCCAGGCCGCGTGGTAATTGCCGGATGATTTCCCGGAGCACATCCGGCGAAAACGTGGGAATCATCCACGGCCGCGGCGCAATCGGGGTGAGATTGATTCTGATGTCATGGCCGGCTTGTTTCGCAGCCTGCAGGGCGTTGATGAGGAAGCCGGCAACCCGATCCGACATCGGCCGATCCTTGTACCTGCTGTTGCCGTTAATGCCGGGGTATAGCGAGGGAGCCCAATCAAAGCCAGAGCCCGCGTCGGTGGTGACCCAGTTGAATTGCTCCACTGCCGGACAGGTCTTCAGCAGCAACTGGATCGACTCGCGGTACATGCGCAACGTCTCAGGCGCATCCACGCTGGGCGCGAAATACGCCTTGCGCGATCGATTCGGCTGATCGATGCGCGGTCCGCGCAGTTGCGGATATGCGGCAAAAAATGCCTCCGGCATCACCGCCGGCTCATTGTCGTTCCACACCGCCTTCATGCCAATTTTCTCGAGAACATCGCAGCGGTCCCGCACCACCTTTTGAACTCGCCGCGCGTACGGCATGTTTACATACGGTTGAACCTCCGGAGGAGGAAAATCCTTCAGCAGGCTGGCATGATGCACAAACCACATCGGGTAGGGGTCAGATTTGTCCATTTCCCACGTGGCAATCGGCAAGCCGTCGGTGATCAGTACGTCCGTAGCGCCTAGTTCCCTGGCCAATTTGGCCTCATGCTCAAATTCGGACAGGTCCGCTGCATCGCGGCTCGCAGTCGCGGCATCTGCGCTTACCCGCTGCTGTGTTTGCGCGTTGGCGGGCGCAAGAGCGGCTGTGACGCAAAGGAAGGCAAACACCAGGGCGCTGCCGCAGATTTTATGCCTCATGGAGCTATTTCCCTTTCTGAAGTCAGCTTCCGTTCAACGGAAATCGATTAAGCGCGATTCATGGTGGCCGGTGCTGCCAAAGTTTTTTCCGGCCAAGGATGAATCAGGGAATCGATTGAAATGCTGCGTTCGATCTGAAAGCACGGAACAAATTTGCGGGACACGAAACCACGAGCAAAATCGGACGGCAAAACCTGTGTATCGCACGGTGCTCCGGGTGCACTCAGCCATCATCTCCCGCTCCTCTCATATTCTCAAGGAAAAAAGTTTCCTATTGACATTAATCTGCGCACCTCACTATAGTGGCTCGCGTACCCTGCAAGATTTTGTGTTCTGCATGATTCGTGCTGCCGGTTCTGCGCGCCAGTTCTTCGCAGCCAAACAGCGCACTGCCACCACCGCCTATAAGGAGCACGCTCATGGTTCGTGTTGCCCATCGTTTCTTCGGCATCGCCGCTCTGGTAGCTATCCTGGCTCCTTCCGCACCCGCGCAAACCCCGCCCCGGGCAATGCCGCCCACATCCTGGGTGGACAAAGATACTGGGCACCGCGTGATCCGCCTCACCGATGAAGCCGGCTCCTCCGGTTTCTATTTCAACGTGAACGCGTATTCGCCCGATGGCCGCTTGATGGCCTACAACGCACCGGACGGCATTCATGTTCTCGACCTCACCACCATGAAGACACGCCTGCTGGTGCCGAATCCGCCCAGGCCGGCAGGCGCAGTTCGGGGAACACCGGCTTGGTTCCGCGGCGGCGTCCATGCGATCGTGGTCGGCAGAGAAACCAACAGCGTCTTTTTTTCCAAATTTGATCCCGAAACAAAGCGGAATACGCTTTACAAAGCCGACATGTACTCCGGAGCAATAACAAAGCTCATTTCGCTGCCTCCGCGCGCCAGCGTTGTCACCATCAACGCCGACGAGACCCTCGGAGCCGGCGTCTACGAGGAAACTGCGGCTGGGGAGGAGCAAGAGTATGGGCGCAACCGTCCTCAGCCTACGGCGAACGCTCCCGTTTCCCGCTCCCGTGCGCCACAGTCGGGGTTCTTGGTGCAGCCTGAGAATAAAGGCGAGATGATGGAGCGCCGGCTGGCGGCCCGTATACCCCTTGTCCTCTTCACCATCAATTTAAAAACGGGCGAGCAGAAAATCCTTCTCCACTCGACGGACTGGATCAATCATCTTCTCTTTTCTCCCGTGGATTCCACGTTGCTTATGTACTGCCACGAAGGCCCGTGGCAGAAGGTCGATCGCATCTGGACCATCCACACCGACGGCACTCATAACACTCTCATCCACAAGCGCACCATGGCCATGGAGATTGCAGGCCACGAGTTCTGGGGCCTCGACGGCAAGACCATCTGGTATGACTGGCAATATCCCAAGGGGCAGGTGTTTTTCCTGGCCGGCTACAACCTTGAAACCGGCAAGCGCATTGCATATCACATGGAACGCAACGAGTGGTCCATTCATTTCAACCTGACGCAGGACGCGTCGCTCTTCACAGGCGATGGCGGCGATCCGGGCCAGGTGGCGCACGCGCCGGACGGCGAATGGCTGGAGCTTTTTCATCCGCAGATGATCCCGCTCGACGGAGCTCTCAACTCACCCGATTTCTGGCAACCCGGCGTCTTCCACGCCGAGCATCTCGTGAACATGGCGCATCATAATTACCGCCTCGAGCCCAACGTGCGCTTCTCGCCGGATCGAAAGCTGGTGATCTTTACCAGCAATATGTTCGGGCCCAGCTATGTCTTTGGCGTGGAGGTGAGCAAGGCCACTAATCCGAGCGCTGGAGAGATTCACTCGACGCCGGCGCTGGCGGCGCAGTTCAACTCGGTGAATCCGACTCCCGTAAACGTACCGGCAAAAAACAGCCCCCCCGAATACTGATTGCCCGCGCGACAAGACTGGACGGAACTCATGGGAAACATGACAAGCCGACGGAATTTTCTGAAGGCTTCGGAACTTTCGGGACTCGCGCTGGAGACGGTTGTAGCAAGGGCATCGTTGCTGGCAGACCAGACGGCGACGGAAACAACTGTGCGGCCTCTACATACCGGCCTCGCTAATGCTTTGCAGTTTCGTTCTGAGGTTCATCTGTCTTGCGCGTCGGGCCGTCGAGAATCGGAGCGGTCAATCCAGCAAGACGCGGCGACTCAACGCCCTCGATATCAAAAACGACAATCTGGTTCCAGCCTGCGTGCAGCCACGGGCCGGGGACGTAGAGCGTGTCCTGCGGGCCGATGTCCCAGTAGCGGCCGATGGCGTGGCCGTTGATCCAGACAGCGCCTTTGTGCAAGGCGCGCACGTCGAGGAATGTGTCGCCGTTACTGCTGACGCGAAAGCGGCCACGATAAAACGCTGGCCCGCTGGACGGCGCGCCGCGATGGAAGTAGACGTTGCCGAAGCTGGTCATCGGTAGCGTGTAGACCTGCCATCCGGTCAGTTGTTTGCCGTCGAGCACGACCCCTTGTGGCGCGCCTTTTTGCGCATGGCGCATCATGCGTGTGGAGTTGATGCGGCCGTCATTTTCGGTGAGGATGTCGAGAGTTGTCCCGGCTTTGCCGCTGGCGATCGTGAGCGATTCCTGTTTGAGACGGCGGTCGAGAGTCCCGGCCAGCTTGCCGTCGAGATAAATCCTGGCATAGTCGTTCATCGAGGGGATGGTGAGTGTGCCCTGTACGGGCTCGGCCATTTTGGTGCGGTAAAGGATGAATCCGTAGGACTGGCCGTACATTTCCATGGCCTTTGCGGTCTCGGAGCTGACCGGGGTGGGCAGATTCTTCCACAATGAGGCGCTTTCATCAAGCGTGAACGGCGCGACAGCGATGACCGGCGGCGGCGTAGGCACGGGAGGCAGCGTGCGGCCTGCGTAGCTGGCGAAGACCTTGCGGTAGGCGTAGTACTTGGGCGTGGGATGTCCGGCCTCGTCGAGTGGCGCGTCGTAGTCGTAGCTCGTTACGTCGGGCATGTACTGGTTGTCAGTCCAACTGGCGCCGCTCATGAAACCAAAGCTCGTGCCCCCGTGGAACATATATAGGTTGACCGAGGCGCCGCGGCTCAGAATGGTCTGAAGATCGGCGATCTGCGGATCGATGGGGCGCGTCTGGTGCGGCTGACCCCAGTGATCGAACCATCCGGGCCAGTACTCGGCCGCGAAAAGCGGCTGGCCGGGACGCATGTCGGCCAGAAAATCAAGTCCCTGCGCAGCGTGACGTATCCCGAAGTTCACGGCTGCATACGTTCCGGGAAGCGAGCCGCTCTTTTCGCCGCGCGTGGGGTTGGTGGTGAACAGCAGCGCATCGGTGAAGCCGGCTTTCAGGAAGATTTCGCGCAGGTGCGTCAAGTATTCCGGGTCGGAGCCGAAATCGCCGTACTCGTTTTCCATCTGCACGGCGATGATAGGACCGCCGCGCCCAATCTGGTATTGCGCCACTTCCTGGCCGAGCTTCATGAGCCAGCGCTCAGCAGGAACCATGAAGGCAGGATCATTCGAGCGCAAGGCCGTCTCCATCTTGGGATCGGCGAGGAGCCATGCCGGAAATCCGCCGAACTCCCACTCGGCACAAGAGTACGGGCCGGCGCGCAGAATCACATAAAGGCCCTCCTGTTGGGCTTCGCGCAGGAATTCCGGCAGGTCGGCGTTGCCCGTGAAGTTCCATACGCCGGGCTCGGGCTCGTGCACGTTCCAGAAGACATAGGTTGCGATGGTGTTCAGGCCCATGGCCTTGGCCATCTCCATGCGGGCTCGCCAGTAGGCGCGCGGGATACGGGCGTAATGCATCTCGCCGGACAGAATCTGGAACGGCTTGCCATCGAGCAAGAACCGATTGCCGCTGATCGAGAATGACTGCGGCTGGGCTGCGAGCGGCCCACAGCTCATTGCGGCCAGGAGCGCGGCGGTTGCGATGCGGAAAAACAGAGTGAGCGGCATAAGGCCTTTCTGCCAGGAGCGTGACGAATTCGTGCGTTCATCGATATGCCAGGTCCGATGTGACTCTGCAGGATGCGATCAAACTGCGGAACTGCAGGATGCAAAGCACCGGCAGCGCTTTTGCGATCATTTGCCAGAGCGCTGCTCGGCGTGGGAATGGTTCACAAGCACAGGCAACTCCGCAACCTGCGCGCCGGCGAGCAGAAACGCGCCCACTCCGTAGGTGTAGCTTGACGAAGGCAAATAGTGAGCGGGTTCGGCGCCGGTTTGCTGGATGTTACCTAGGCGGCCATCGGCGTAGATCTGTCCGGCCAGGCCGTGCCAGGCCTTGGCGATCACCGGCATGTACGCTGCACGGTTGAGAATGTGGTGATTCACGCCCCAGGCGAGTGCGAAGGTGATGAGCGCCGAACCTGAGACCTCGGGCTGAGGGAAATCCTGGGGATCGAGCAGGTCTGAGTGCCACAGGCCATTTTTCGGGTCTTGAAGAGCTGCAACGGCCGCGGCCATCTGGCGAAGCTGCGTTTCATAGCGGGCGCGATCGGGATCGTTCTGCGGCATGAAATCGAGAACGCGCGCAATTCCGCCCATCACCCAGCCTTCGCCGCGCGACCAGAAGATCGGGTTGCCGCGAGCATCGGTTTTGTGCAGGTAAGTGATGTCACGGAAATAAAGATGATGCTGGGTGCTGTAGAGCAGGCCGGAAGTCTGCCACCAGTGCTGATCGAGATAATCGAGGTACTTTCGGTCGTGAGTGGCCGCGTACATGCGCGCCCAGACAGATGGGGCCATGAAGAGCGCGTCGCACCACCACCAGGGTATCTGCGCCTGATTGGGCGGAATGGGCGGACCCGCGCCTGCGAGCACGGTTGCGAGAGCGGCTTCGGTCGGTGCGATCTTCCCGGGTACGAGCTTCAAAAAATAGAGCTCGAGATAAGCCTGCGCAAGGCTCTGGTCGTCCGCGTCGGGATGCGGCGAACGCAGCTCCCAATGGAATTTTTCCGCCATGGACTCGACGGCATCGCGATAGCGCGGGTCCTGGAGCGTGGGGGAGGCAGCCATGAATCCGGCATAGAGCGCGCTCCAGGTCCATATACGATCGAAGTCCGGCTGCGAACGGTCGAGCTCCCAATCGGCCACCTTGCGCATGGCAGCGCGAACATCCGCGGGTTGCAATGAGCCAGATAAATTTGCCCTGGGACCGGAATCGAGCGGAGCGTCGCCAAAGTGGCGCGCAATGTCGCGGTTGATGCCGATCTGCTCCTGCGGCGTGATCCCATAAGCGTTCGCGGAAGATGCTTGCGGCTGTGCCGAGGGCTGGAACGGCGTGGATAGCGGCTTGAGAGAGTTGGCCGGGGCCTGGGCGCGCGCGCCGGCACCGACAAAAAGCAGGGCAAAAACAAAGACGGCAGTAATTGTAGGACTGGTTTTCATTCGAGACATATCTTGTGCTCCGCACCTGAGTGCTAGTGGTGACACTGAAAATCATTACTCCGCAGAGGCGATATCCACAAGTAAAAAACTTACCTATTGACACAATTTTCCTGAATGCCTATAGTTGCTTGCGTGCTCGGGTTCGTTCTAATCAGGCCACGATTCAGGCCAGCACTCGCGTATGGCCTGTTTGCCACGCTGGCGATAATGGCCCGTCCCATCTCCGCACAGGTCGTAAACTCCGCTGAACCTCCGCCAACGCCAGCGCAGACATCTGCCCCTCCGCAAACGCGGCTGAACCCCGCTCTTCTAACTGTCTTCATTGTGGGAGATTCGACTGCCCGCAATCAGGTGGGTCTTGGATGGTGCGGCCATCTTACTCGCTACTTCGATACAACCCGCATCAACGTTGCGAATCGTGCGATTGCCGGCCGGAGCAGCCGCACATTTATAGGCGAAGGAGCCTGGGACAAAGTATTGGTGGAGATGAGGCCGGGCGATTACATTCTTCTCCAGATGGGCCATAACGACGGCAGCGACCCGGGCGGCCCGAAACCGCGTCTCTGTTTGCCAAGGACCACCCGCATACCAGCGCCGATGGCGCCGGGCTGAATGCCCAATATGTTGTGCTGGCACTGCGCCGCGCCCAATCCTCGCTTGTGAGCTATTTGGCGCAGGACATCTCCCGGCCGGTCGGCCGGTCATCGAAGAGCTGCGCTGCACAGCCGAACAGAAGCTGGGGAAAACAACGGCTCTACGGCTCCATCCACTCACTAGCGATTGCTTGTATACGCGTTGTATCAGGAGGGCTCCATGCGCGTTTGTTTTCTACGAAAGGTTCGCCGGGAGAAGGTTGAGGAATATAAGATGCGTCATGCGCAGGCGTGGCCCGAGATGCTAGACGCGCTGCGCGAGACAGGCTGGCGCAACTATTCTCTCTTCCTTCAGCCCGACGGTCTGCTCGTTGGCTATCTTGAAACCGATGATTTTGAGCAGTGCTGCGCGGCAATGAAGGAGCGCGAGGTCAATGCGCGCTGGCAGGAGCAGAGGGCGCCGTTTTTTGAACCGCTGCATGGGGCAGGTCCCGACGATGCAATGCACACACTCGAAGAGGTTTTTCATCTGGATTAAGCGCGATAAGTCGTTCATCCGGATCACATATTGACACAGCATGGACAAGCAATAAAGGTTTAAGGGGGCTTTTGCAGGATGAATTCATACAACGGAATTCGCCGGGATTTTCTGCGTGTGGGTGGGCTAGGCGCAGTGGGCGCGATGCTGCCGAGGCTGTCCCGTGCAGCCTCAATGCCGGAAGGCGCTGAGGCTGCTCCAGCTCTGGGCATATTCGACGTGCGTAAGTACGGCGCAACGGGGGATGGAAAGACGCTCGATACCGCAGCGGTGAATCACGCTATTGAAGCTGCGGCTGCCGCTGGCGGCGGTGTCGTAGTCTTCTCGGCTGGGTCGTATCTTTGCTTCTCGATTCATTTGAAAAGCCTGGTTCATCTGCGTCTGGAACAGGGAAGCATCCTTCTTGCGGCAGACTCGCCTTTGCCTGGCCAGCAAACCGGCTACAACGGAGGCGCGTACGACGCGGCAGAGCCCAAGACAGAGTGGGACGCGTATCAGGATTATGGCCATAATCATTGGCATAATTCTCTGCTATGGGGTGAGAACATACACGATTTCAGCATCACCGGGAGCGGACTGATCTATGGAAAAGGGCTCAGCTTTGGAGCCAACCGCGGCGCTCGCGGCAATTATCCGGTCTTTGTTGCCGAGCAGGCTGGGGTGGGGAATAAGGCCATTGCTCTCAAAAACTGCCACAATGTTCTGCTCCGCGACTTCTCGATTTTGAAGGGCGGTCATTTTGGGCTGCTGCTCACGGGAGTTGATAATCTCACGATCGATAATCTGCTCATCGATACAGACCGCGACGGCATGGACATTGATTGCTGCCAGAATGTGCGCGTATCAAATTGCACTGTGAACTCACCGTGGGATGATGGCATCTGCCCCAAGTCGAGTTTTGCGCTTGGCTATGCGCGTCCCACCAGAAACCTGACCATTACTAACTGCTGGGTGACGGGGTATTACGAGCTTGGCTCAGTGCTCGATGGCAGTTTCAAGAAATTTGCGCCGGATGCTCACGTCCCGCGCACTGGACGCATCAAGTGCGGCACGGAATCGAATGGTGGCTTCATTAACGTCACCATCTCCAATTGTGTCTTCGAAGGCTGTCAGGGCTATGCGCTCGAAACCGTGGACGGCGCACTGTTGGAAGACTTCACGATTACGAACACGACCATGCGTGATCTGATCTCGGGACCGATTTTTATGCGGCTTGGCTCGCGTCTGCGCGGCCCCCAGGAGAGTACCAAGGTAGGAACACTCAAGCGCATCCTGGTCAGCAATCTTACCTGCTATAACGCTCCACAGAAAGTGAGCTCGATTCTGAGCGGCATTCCGGGCTATGCCATTGAGGATGTAAAACTCTCGAACATTTATATCGAAACCGCGGGTGGAGCAACAACAGAGGCGGCGCAGATACGGCCTCCTGAATTTGAAAATAAGTACCCTGAGCCGGGGATGTTCGGAGCTATGCCCGCATATGGTTTTTTCCTGCGCCATCTGCGCAATGTAGAGATGAGCCACGTCGAGATTGCTCATGCCATACCGGATGCGCGTCCAGCCTTTTATCTCACCGGCGTGGAGCGTGCAGACTTCTTTGCCATAACAGCGCCACGCAACGCAGACGGGGCTTTTGCACTCCACGGCGTTAAGGATTTTCGCATCGGCTGGAGCCGTGCTGCTGCGGACGCCGCGTTTGGGAATGTTGATGGCAAAACGCTGTGAGCTATATGCAGGGCATAGCTGCCCGTTTTCTAGCGCATAGCTCTAATGCACAACTAGGGATGCGCGTTTCGTGTGCGGCAGCGGACGTGCGCATAGTATTTCGGCTATTGGCTCCGCGAAGAGAAGCAGAGGTTCTTTCTTTGTATTCGTATAGTACACTCTTTCCTTATTGGAACGAATCGTGAAAGAGAAACATACCCACGGCGTAGTTTGAAGAACAAACTACCGCATAGCGCTCGGAGAGGTTCTCTTGTTCAGCTCATTCAAATACATTGTCCTTGCCGGCTCTGGATTGCTTGTAACGGCTCTTTTCCTTCCTTGCTACTCGGCACAGGCCCCGGCGCAGACGCCCGAGCTGACAGGGATTGCCCATGTAGCCATTCGTGTGTCCGATCTGCTCAAGTCGCGTGCCTTTTACGAGAAGCTGGGTTTTGAAGAAGCCTTCGCCATGGACCAGAGCGGCGTGCCAACAGAAGCATTCTTAAAGGTGAACGACCGGCAGTTTATTGAGCTTTACCCGCAGCACCAACTTTCGCAGCAGATTGGTTTCATGCATGTCTGCTTTGAGTCTGCCGACCTTGAAGGCCTGAATCGCTTTTATCTTTCGCGCGGGCTATCGCCCATCCCTGTCCGCCGCGCCGGCGCAGGCAATTTGCTTTTCACCATGGAGGGCCCTGAAAAGCAGAACATCGAGTACACGCAGTACATGCCCGGCTCGAAGCACTCGAACGACCACGGCAAGCATCTCGGCCCGCATCGCATTGCGCAGACAATCGTGGCGGTTGGCATCGAGATGCAGAACCTGCCCGCAGCACGCGCCTTTTATATGGATAAGCTGGCTTTTACGCTCACGCGCCCAATTGAGCCAGGACAGATTGGGCTTGCTCTTCCTGGCGCTTCGGCTGAACAGGTAGAAATTATCCAGAACGCGCCGAATACGACCTTCCAGCTTTTCTTCTCCGTTCCGAATCTTCACCAGACCGCTGCCCAGCTCAAAGAATTACAAATTCCCGCGGAAGAACACAAACGTATCTTGTCCATCCGCGATCCCGATGGCAACACTCTGGTTTTTGTGCCGACAAAGCAGAAATAGAACGGGATCGGCTATGAGTGCCTACGTGAGCAGGAGGCCGCACTTATTGGCTTCTCACCTCCTTCCAACCTCGAATTGCCAGAGGCCCTCGAAGTCGCCCTCCGGCACCGTTTTCCTGCTCACCCGTCCTTCGCCCGGTCGAGGCTTGCCACAACTTCGGCGCCCATCGGTGTTCCTTCCTGCGAACGCCAGCAGCTTGAATATTGGTTTGCCCGGTATGGAGAGAACGCCCAATGGTATCTGTACCTCGGGGAGTTGAACATCGTTGCGGCCGAAGTCGATCCGGCACAAGCGAGGTATTCGCTCGAAGCGCTAACCGCATCAACAAGACTTCGTGAAAGAGCCTCGTCAGCCGGGACTTCTTAAGGCGGCTTCAGCCGCAAACCGGCGACTTTCAGTCGTAACCAAACCTACCGGCTTCTAGCCGGTAGTCGTTTAGCTCCGATTCGCCAACTCCCGCGCTCGCTCAAAGACCTTCAGAAACATCGCGCGTGTCAGCTTGCCCGTATTCGTGTTCTGCAGCGAAGGATGATAGCTCGCAATCACGGCAAGCCCGTTCGGCAGTGTGCATTCCGCGCCATGCGCAAACACGTACCCGCTGCGTGACCTTACAACTTCTGTCCGCACGGCCCATCCCAGCAGCCCGTCAAACGCAATCTTTCCCAGGCAAACAACCACGCGCAGCCGCTTGAGCAGCCGCATCTCTTCATCGAGCCACGGCGCGCAGTTACGCAGTTCCTCCGGCGTCGGCTTGTTCCCCGGCGGAGCGCAGCGTCCCACGGAATTGATCCACAAATCCCTCAGCTTCATCCCATCCTCGCGCGAGACCGCCTCCGGCTGAGAAGCAAACCCCGCTTCATACAGCACCGGATAGAGGAAATCTCCCGACCCATCGCCGGTAAACGGCCTGCCCGTGCGATTTGACCCATGCGCTCCCGGCGCGAGCCCCAGCGCCAGCACGCGCGCTCGCGCGTCGCCGAAAGACGGCACTGGCTTGCCCCAATACTCCCAGTCGAGATATGCGCGCCGTTTCGTCGCAGCCACATTCAGGCAATACTGCCGCAGCCGCGGGCAGCGGTTGCACGCAACAATCCGTTCATTCAATTCCTGAAGCGTTGCAGAAGGTGTCGATAGGGAAGCGGCAGTCGCACGAGCCGCAGCAGTTACACGAGCCATAGATCGATTCTAGGAACTCGTTGAAATAGGCGTCTATTTGGAGTCGAGGTATCGAGGTGGCTCGTCTAACAGACATGCGTGGAGACGAGCGGGTGCAGGACGGGATGTTCAGCTATGTTTCCTTGGAGCAGCGCGTGCCCCAGGATCATCCGTTGCGGGCGGTTCGCAAGCTGACCGATGCGGTGCTGCGGACACTCAACCCGGAG
>JASHPD010000307.1 GCA_030038315.1 Acidobacteriaceae bacterium | reverse complement strand
TTACGGCCGCATAGATGACGGCATTCAGGCCGGGGCAGTCGCCGCCGCCGGTCAACAAAGCTACTCGCATCGAAAAAATGCTCCTTCGAGAGAAATTCGGCGGGGAAATAAAGCCGGAAAACACCCCACGCAAAGCCACAGACAAGTGTACTCCCGCGAAGCCAATCGCAGATGTGCGCCACAGCACAACCACAGTTGGCGCATCTCGAAGCCGCCGCTGCCAAGTGGATTTTTCCTTAAGAAAAATCCACCCTGAAAACCAGTCGAGAAGACCACTGCAACTGTGGTTGCGCTCTCGCGCCCATACAATGGAATTCGACTCGCTTTTCCTGAGGAATTCGCACGCGGAGATGTTGTCCTACGTTATGCCCGGAACCGGAGCGCTTTTACTGCTTGTATTCGCAACGTTAGTCGTAGTGGCGCTGCTTGTGCTGCTGCAGTTGACGCGGCTGGGCTATATCATCCGCACGACGATTCCCGACCGGCCGCGGCGGCGGATGTTTCTGGCCTCGGTTTCGTTTCTGATTACGTTCCTTGGCGTGCGCGTGATCGTGAGCATGATCGTGCGCGACCGCGGCCCTTTCGACTGGGTGACGGTGCGCGGCGTGCACATTCACCACCTGGTGTGGGGGATTCTGATCCTGCTGCTGGTGGGCTACGGATGGCTGCTCGACCTGGGGCGGTCGCATTCGCCAATGTCGATTTTTTTCAGCCGCCTGATGAGCGTGAGCTACGGCGTGGGCGCGGCGCTCACGCTGGACGAGTTTGCGCTGTGGCTGAACCTGGAGCCGGATGCCTACTGGACGCGGCAGGGACGGCTCAGCATTGACGCGGTCATCGTCTTCGGCGGCATTCTGGCGGTGGGCGCGTGGGGCGCGCCGTTTTTCCGCGGACTGCACATTATGTGGACCAGGCGCGGCGTCTTCCGGCGCGGGCTCATCTCGCCTATTCGGCGCGCGCGGTTGCTTCGTCCGCGTAGATTGCGCCGATCAGCGCGGCGTAACGCTCGGTGATGACGCGGCGCTTGAGCTTCATCGACGGCGTCAGCTCGCCGCTCTCCTGCGACCACTCTTCCGGCACGATGCGGAACCGCTTGAGGCTTTCAAAGTTGGCGAGACCCGCGTTAGCTTCGCGGACAATGCTGTCATAGAGCGCCTGCACGCGGTTGTCGGCGCAGAGTTCGGCGCGATTGGAAAACGCCAGGCCCTGCCGGCGCGCCCACTCTTCCAGCGCCGCAAAATTCGGCGAGATGAGCACGGAAATAAACTTATGCTTGTCGCCCACAAGCGCGGCCTGCGCGACGAAGACGCTGATCTTGAGCTTGTTTTCGATGGGCTGCGGCGCAACGAGCTTGCCGCCGGAGGTTTTGAGCAGTTCCTTCTTGCGGTCGGTGATGTAGAGGAAACCGTCGGAGTCCTGATGGCCGATGTCGCCGGTGCGGAACCAGCCTTCCGCATCGAAGCACTCGGCGTCAGCTTCGGGCTTGTGCCAGTAGCCTTGAAAAACAATAGGGCCGCGCACGAGCAGCTCGCCGTCCGGCGCGAATTTCACTTCGATGTTCGGCTGGACAGGTCCGACGGAGCCGATGCGCTGCGCCGCCGGATTATTGAGCGCGATGACGGGCGAAGTTTCCGTGAGCCCGTAGCCTTCCCAGACAGGAATCCCCACCGACGCAAACCATTTCGCGGTATCCATTCCGAGCGGCGCGCCGCCGGAGATGAAGGAATGCACGCGCCCGCCGAAGGCCTCGCGAACTTTGCTGTAAACGAGCTTGCTGGCGAGCTTCCAGCCGGGCGTGGATGGAGTTTTGCCGCTGTACACCGTGCCGCTGTGCGCTGCGCCGAGCTTGATGGCGAAGGCGAGCAGGCGCTTGCGAATGGGACTCGCGCCGGCCTTCTGCTCCACAGCCTGGCGAATCTTCTCGTAGACGCGCGGCACGCCGACAAAAAGAGTCGGGCGAATCTCCTTCATCGCGATGGGCAGCTTGTCGAACTGCGAACAATAAGCCACCTGCGCGCCGGTGTTGTACATGGCGTAGTCCAGCGCCCGCGCGGTGATGTGCGAGAGCGGCAGGAACGAGATGCAGACGCCGTCCGGATCGACAGCGTAGCCGATCATGCAGTGGTTCTGGTTGGCGGCGATGTTGCCATGCGTGAGCATCACGCCTTTGGGCGTGCCGGTCGTTCCCGAGGTATAGATGAGCGTGGCGAGATCCTTGGGCTCGATAGAACGTGCAAGTGCGTCGAAGACTGGATCGCGCTGCGCGCCGAGCGCATCCGCACTCGCGATCAGCTCGCTGTACGCAATGGCTCCCTGCGGCGCGCCGGAATCCATCCTCACGATGCGCTCAAGCGGCGTGAGATGGCGGACGGCTTTGAGCTTGTCGAACTGCGCCTGCGTGGAGACAAAGGCGATGCGGCAATCGGCGTCCTTCAGCAGCACGGCGATTTGCTCGCCGGTGAGCGTAGGGTAGATGGGCACGTCCGCCGCGCCGATGGCGAGAATGGCGAAGTCCGTGACGGCCCACTCCCAGCGGTTCTCCGCGATGAGCGCAACGCGGTCGCCCTTCTGCACGCCCCAATTCAAAAGCGCAGTGCCCACGGCGCGGACGCGCTGGTAAATCTGGTCCGACGAAAGCGGCTGCCATGCGCCTGCCTCGTCCTGCCAGAGCACGGCGCGGGGATTCGACGCGTCAGCGACGCGGAAGAAGAGATCGTTGATGGTCTGGATGGGAGCTGGTGTCATCGGCGCGGGAAGGATTCACTCCGGATTCTTTTGGGAACCAACGAGAGTGTATCAGTCCCGCGCCTCTTCAGTCTTACGCCTGCAGCTTGGGGTCTTACGCCTGCGGCTTCGGCGTGAGGCGCACAAAGCGGTGCGACTCGCGCTCCCAGTTGGCGAGCAAGTGCTGCGCGCGGCGGCTCTGCGTCTTGGCCACGTGCAGCTCCAGCAGCTCGTGGATGGACTTGCGCGCCTGCTGATCGAGCTCGTCCCACGTCTCCGGCTGCAGAAACGACTTGTGATAACGGCCCTTGTTCAGGAAGCCGCCATTCTCGTCATAGATCCACGCGAGGCCGCCGGTCATGCCCGCGCCGAAGTTGATGCCGGTTTCACCCAGCACCACGGCCAGGCCGCCTGTCATGTACTCGCAGCCGTGGTCGCCCACGCCTTCGACGATCGCCAGCGCGCCGGAGTTGCGGACGCCGAAGCGCTCACCCGCGCGGCCCGCGGCAAAGAGCCAGCCGCCGGTTGCACCGTAGAGAGCCACGTTGCCGAGCAGCGTGTGCGCGGCGGAATCCTCCGCGGCGCGGCCCACGGCGCGCAGAATCAGCTCGCCGCCGCTCAAACCCTTGCCCACGAAATCATTCGCGAGTCCGTCAAGCTCCAGCGTGACGCCGGAAGTCGTAAACGCGCCAAAGGACTGCCCCGCCACGCCGTACATCTTAAAACGCAGATTCGAGCCGGTGGCGGTGGGATGAAGCATTTTGAAGAGCGCAAGCTCGCCGGAAAGGCGTGCGCCAAGGGTGCGGTCCTCGTTCGTCACGCGCGTTTCCAGCTTGAAAGGCCGATTCGATTTATACGCCTCAAGCGCGGGCGCAACCCATGCCTCGTCGATGGGCGTGTGCGGCTCAGGGCGATCGTTGCGGCGGCCCTGCCAGCGGATGGCTCCGCCCGTCTCCGCCGCAATGGCCGCGCCCTTAAGCATTGTCGAGAGATCGAGCTTCGCATCCCAGCGAACCTGTTCGAGCAGATCGGTGCGGCCTGTGGCTTCCGCAAGCGAAGACAGGCCGAGCTTGGCGAGAAGCTGGCGGACTTCCGCGGCCAGCTCATCGAAGAAGCGAACGATGTGCTCCGGCTTGCCGCGAAACCTGGCGCGCAGCTCAGGCCGCTGCGTGGCAATGCCCGTAGGACAGGTGTTGAGATGGCACTGGCGCGCCATGTCGCAGCCGAGCGCGACAAGAACCGAGGTTCCGAAAGCAAACTCATCGGCGCCGAGCAGCGCGGCAATGACGATGTCGCGCGCCGTGCGCAATCCGCCGTCGGTGCGCAGGCGCACGCGTCCGCGCAGGCCGTTGTGCACCAGCACCTGCTGCGCTTCGGCCAGGCCAAGCTCCCACGGATTGCCCGCGTACTTGATGCTCGAAAGAGGCGACGCGCCCGTGCCGCCCGCGTTGCCGGCAATGACAATGTAATCCGCGTAAGCCTTGGCCACGCCCGCGGCAATGGTGCCTACTCCGCAGCCGGAGACGAGCTTGACGCCCACGGCAGCGCGCGGATTCACGCGCTTCAAATCCCAGATAAGCTGCGCGAGGTCTTCGATCGAGTAAATATCGTGGTGCGGCGGCGGGGAGATGAGCGGCATCCCCGGCTGTGCATGGCGCAGGCGCGCGATCAGCTCCGTAACCTTGTGTCCGGGGAGCTGGCCGCCTTCGCCGGGCTTGGCGCCCTGCGCAACCTTGATCTCCAATTCTTCGGCGTGGGCCAGGTACTCCGCCGTAACGCCGAAGCGCGCGCTGGCCACCTGCTTGATCTTGTTGTTGAGCAGCGAAGGCGCGCCCTCGATCGTCGAGTAAACAGCGGAATCTTCGCCGCCTTCGCCGGTATTGGAACGCGCGCCGAGCAGATTCATTCCTTCGGTGATCGTCTGGTGCGCCTCCGGCGAGAGCGAGCCGAAGGACATGGCCGACGCGACGAAGTTGCGCGTAATGTTGCCGGCCGGCTCGACGGATTCAACGGCAAGCTCCGGGCCCGCGGGACGAATCTCGATGAGGTCGCGCAGGTACGCGGGCTCAGTCTCCGTGGCCTGCGCGGCAAAGGTTGCAAAAGGCGTGAGCGCCTGCGCGGCGCCCTGCTTGGTCGATCCCACAACCGTCTGCAGCGCGCGCACAGTCTGCGGCTGCCACCCATGCGACTCTGCCACATCGGCCTTGCGGAAGCGCACAAAGCCGTAGTCCGGCAGATCGCGAACCTGCGCGGCGGCGATGACAGGCGCATCGCCTTCCAAAGGCTCTTCGCTGCCCTGCAAACCGGACCACGTCTGGCGCACGTAGGCTTCAATCTCCTCGTAACCGATGCCGCCGATCGGCGCGGGAACGCCGGGGAAGCACTTGTCCACAACCTTCTGCGCGAGGCCGATGGCGTCAAAGAGGTGCGCGCCGCGGTAGCTGTCCACCACGCTGATGCCCATCTTGGACATGATCTTGGCGAGGCCCAGCTCCATCGCGTGAATCAAGTTTGTTTCGCCGTTCTCCGGCTGAAGCTGGCGCGCCGTCTCCAGCGCCAGCCACGGGCAGACCGCGCCCGCGCCCATGCCGAGCAGCACGGCCAGATGATGAATCTCGCGGCAATCGCCGGCTTCAAGCGCAAGCCCCACTTCCGCGCGCACGCCGGCCTTGGTCAGCGCCGTATGCACGGCTCCCGTGGCCAGCGCCATCGGAATCGGCAGCGCATCCGGCGCAGCGTCGCGGTCCGTGAGCACCAGCAGCGCGGCGCCCGCGCCGACAAGCTCCACGGCGCGCGCGGCGAGAATATCGACGGCAACTTCGAGCGACGTATCCGGCGC
>JASHPD010000306.1 GCA_030038315.1 Acidobacteriaceae bacterium | reverse complement strand
TGGCTCAACTGGGTGTACAGACGGCAATCCTCACAGTAATTCTGGCCGTCGTGTTGATCTCAGCCGGCCTGGCAACTGCTCTTAGCCTTGGCTTTGGCAGCCGCGCGGTGGTAGCCAACATTCTTGCGGGAGCGTTCGTACGCGACCATTTTCCAGTGGGACGAACGATTGAAGTTCAGGGAGTGCGCGGCACGATTGTCGAAGTCAGCTCCGTAGGCACTACGCTGGAGCACGAAGGCGGAGTTATTACTATTCCCAATACTGTTCTGATGGAGAACATTGTCGAATAGTTAGTCATTGCGAGGACGTCCGCGTAAGTTATTGTCGTACTGCATATCTGCTCATTTTGTCGCCGGACCGATGACACATCGATTTCCGATGAGTCGAAGATTCCGATCCAGCCAGTCAGGCTCAATCCAGGTTGCGATTACACAGGATGCTAGGCCGTAGCAAATCGAATGATGTAACGATTTCTCCCTGCCGCTTTCGCTGCGTAAAGAGTTTCGTCACTCGCCTTGAGGAAACCTATCAAGGAAAGATTGGCGCAGGGACTGAAGACGACACAGCCACAACTGATAGTCAGGTAACCGGTAGGCGAATCTTCATGGACGATGGCCAGTTCTTCCACGATTGCGGTGAACCGTACATCAATAACCCAAACGGTTCATCAGTATTCCGAACAGGTTTTAGGAGCATAAAGGAAGCCTCAAGTTACTCTAATTGGGGCTAACTGGTCCTATGACGCTGCACTTCACTGTCGCGTGTTCCCCTTGCTCATAAGTAAGCCTAACATTTCACCGTAATTGCGCTTGAAGACCTCGTCCATCTTGTCTCTGGTTCGCAGATACTCCACGGCTGGGATCTTGTTTCCTGCTCGGCTTCGGATTCAAAACTGCGGTCGATAGCCGGGCAAATTTCGTACCGGCTTTGATCGAGCAGAACAGGTGTGAAAGGATCGCATGTACGGCATTGCGTGTGATAAGAGACCGGGGGCTCAGGAACCATGAAAGAACAGATGGATCAAGTTGGGTTGTTCTCGCGCAGGAACTTCTTGAAGACTGGAACAATCTTTGCCTTGATGCCGCCAGTGGGCCTGCCGGCGCTGGAGCTTCCGGCATGGGCAAAGAAAGTTCCGGAAAGCTCTGAGCCGCCCGTGGATCCCTCTCAACCGGCTTCGCCGGAATGGATGAAGGATCTGGTCATCTATGAAATTGCGACGAAGGGGTTCACGTCTCCCAATGGTCCGGAGAGTGGAACGTTTGCGAGCCTGAAGGAAAAGCTGCCGTATTTGCAGGAACTGGGCGTGACCGGCATCTGGCTCGCGGGGTACTCCGTATGCGATCCGCACCATTTCTACAACATCTGGACGCAGTATGCCGTCATTCAGCCGGATACCTTCGATCCATCCCTGGGGACAGGAGAGGAATTCAAGGCGCTGGTGGACGAGGCGCATGTCCGAGGGATGAAAGTGTTTCTGGATGTCATTACGCATGGTGTGATGCAGGGTAGCCCTCTTATCCAGCAGCACCCTTCCTGGTTCCGCGGCGGAAGCTGGGGTATGACGGACTATGACTGGACCGGCGGCCATATCGATCTGGATGACTGGTGGGTCAAGATATACACGGACTTTGTTACGAAGTATGGCGTGGATGGATTTCGTCTTGATGTCGATATCTTCCGGCCCGATCTTTGGGAGCGCATCCGGCGGAATGCCGCTGCCGCCGGTCACCCTATCGTGATTTGGGAAGAGACAAGCGCCGCCATCCGTGGAGTCACCGACTTCTCGCAGCATGACAACTTTGTCACGGAAGCCGTGGACCACCAAAAGCTGAACGAAGTGATCGCCTGGGACATGCCAGGATTCTACGATCGCAAGTATGGCCGCAGTGGCGATTATGAAGTGGAAGTCCACTACAAGGATTGCGAGGTTGTTAAGGGGAACACCAAAGGCGAGGGTACGATCGGGGTACATCTCGCCGGTCTTGCGGAAAGCCGGGTCTCCCGCAGAATCGCAGAGTTCGGCAAGCCCGACGGGCTTCCAAACGTAAAAATTGTCCTGGACAATATCGCGCGAAAGCCGATTGACAATGTCATTGTCCGGAGCGACGCGGATGAGACGTGGGCGCTGCGGCCGGCAGATTGGGCCGTGAAACCGCTATTCGTCGATATGCCCGATTCGTCCGTGGCTGGTCCCAGGGTGGATGTATACTTCGCCACGCTTTCCTGGGGCCCATCCATTCAACTGAGTTGTCATGACAACGGATGGGAAGGGTTTCCTCTCGACAAAAACCCTTACGTCGCGCAGGGAAGCCGTTCCATGTTCGGCTACTCGTTTCTTTTCACGCCCATGATTCCGATCTTTTTCGCAGGCGAGGAATTCGATGCGGATTTTTATCCACTGCCGGATCTGTCGCCACATCTGTACGGCGGGAAAGAGGCAGGCAAAGGCCGATGGCTTTACGGCTCGATGCTGGATTGGAATGAACTCAATGAGCCCAGGCATAAGGCCATGTTTGAAGATGTGCGAAGGATGATTTCGATCCGCATACAAAATTCGGGCGTACTGGCCATGACGCCGGGAGGCGAGGAGCCGAAGCTCCGGGCGGTGGAGCACGCAAGCTCGATGAAGATTCCGGTGCCCTATCTGCGCTGGGACGATCGCGCGGCAATTCTTGTGGCCGCAAATAGAAGCCGGGAACAGGATGTGTCGATCAAGATGACGTTGAACCTGGCGGGAATGGGAATTGCAGGTCACGAACGGTATACGGTTTCGGACCTTTGGTCAGGCTTGGGACCAAAGACATATACGGCCTCCGAGCTGAAGTTTTTTGAGTGTGCGGTAATGCGCGACGGCGCGCGAGGAGGTGGATTAGCGGTGTTTAGAATCGAACCGTTTATGAGATAGCATAGCGGCTTGAAGGCTTATATCCAGGCATTTGAGACGCTTTCCGATTCGAGCCTTCTTACTTGACGCATTCAGGGCTTAGCACTCATTCATGGGTTCCGGCAGTTGATCGGCAACTCTATTTTGATATGGCTCGATTCGGTGGAAATTCCATGCACTGCCTTTAGAGTGATTCCAAAGATCATGGGAATCGTACACCTGGCGAGAAACCGGAGCCGCCGAAGATGGCCCACTGCATCACGATGCCACCGCATGAGATCAGATTCCCTTGACCTCGCCACCATCCATGCGCACCGAGGTTCCGGTCATCCACTTTGCCGCGGGCGAAACCATGAACGCGAGTAGTTCCGCGATTTCTTCCGGCTGCCCATAGCGGCTGATGCCGGCCTCTTCCGGGAATTTCTTTGTAGCCTCTTCAACACTCATATGATGTGCCGGAGCCCATTTCTCGAGAAATGACTTGCGCCTTCCCGTCATCACCGCTCCCGGCACCATGCTGTTCACCTGCACACCATCTTCGATTCCCTGTTCCGCAAAAGCTTTTGCCATCGCGATGATTGCCGCATTCGTGGCTGCCACGGCAGCAAAGCCCGGTTTAGGGTCGAGCGCCGCGCTGCCGGACATGAAGACAACCGATCCCTTGTTTGCTTTGAGCGCATCCCAGGCTCGGATCGTCAGCCTGCGGGCTCCGTGCAGCTTCAGTTCCATACCTGCGTACCATTGCTCATCGGTCATCTCGAAGAGGTCAATCTGCGGCACGGCTCCGGCAATATTGAGCAGCGCATCGACGCGGCCGTAGCGGTCAAGCGTCGTTTTAACCACGGTTTCCGGCGATTCCACCTTGCTGAGATCAAGCACAATGTTGAGTGGCTCGGCTCCGGCGGCGCGAACGGCATCCGCAACCTCCTTTAACGCATCGCCATTTCTCGCAACGAGGATCACGGCGGAAAAATCCGTGGCCAGCCGAATTGCAGTAGAGCGGCCAATGCCCTGGCTGGCTCCGGTGACGATCGCGACAGAGTTCTGTTTCATGAAAATTACTCCTCTTCAAAAAGATGGCTCTCAGAGCCATACTTGGCAATCGGAACGAAGCTCTTTCAGGCCAATGTTGTTTGAGCTGCTTCGAGGAGGATGTCTACGACCTTGTCCGGCGCTGTGAGAAGCGGCGTGTGATCAACGGCAAACGACCGGATCGTCGCCTTCATACGCTCCGCCATAAAGCGCTGCGTCTTAGGATGGATCATCCGATCTTCTTCCGCAAGCAGATACCATGCGGGCTTTGTTTTCCAGGCAGGCGAAACGGCAGGCTCCTGAATACTCTTCACCGAAATGGGCCGTTGCACCGCGCGGCACAAAGCAACCTGCTCAGCCGTTGCATTCTGCGCGAAGGCCTTTGCGAAGCTCTCATCGGGCATCCAGATAAAACCATCCGCATCGGGCGCAAGCTGGGGGGCATCCGGATGAGATTCGTTGCGATAGAAAACATCGGCAACGGTTTCGCCTTCGTCCGGAGCAAGAGCCGCAACATAGACCAGAGCTTTCACGCGTTCGTCATTTGCTGTTCCCACCACAGCGCCGGCGTAGGCGTGTCCAGCAACAATCACAGGACCTTGCGTGCGGGCGATTGTCCGCCGCAGCGCGGCAGCGTCATCGCTCAAGGAAGTAAGCGGAATCGGCGCAGCTACAACATTGAGCTTTTCCTTCTGCAGCCTGCGAATGACCGGCCCCCAGCTCGATCCATCGGCCCACGCGCCGTGGATCAAAACAACGGTGGCGTTCTTGAATGCTGACATGATGTTCCCCTCTTTTCGTGCCGCGTGAAATTGATGTGCGAGCGCCCGTGAATCAGGCGAAAAAGCCCACGATCTTCTGTGCAATAAAGTCACAGGAATCTTCGAGCGCGAAGTGCCCGGTGTCGAGCAGGTGCAGCTCAGCCTTTGGAATGTCGCGCAGATATGCCTGAGCGCCTTCGACCGTAAAGAACGGATCGTTTTTACCCCAGACAATCAACATTTTTGGCTGCTTGTTGCGGAAAAACGTGTGCCATTCGTCGTAGTGCGGCAGATTCGCCTGATAGTTGTGCAGCAGGTTCAACTGGATGGCGTCGTTACCTGGGCGATCCAGAAAGTGCTGATCCACGGTGTAGGAATCCGGACTGATGCGGCTCACGTCTTTCACGCCGTGCGTGTACTGGAAAATTGTCGTCGGGAGCGTAAGCAACGCCCGCACAGGCGCCTCTGTTTCCGCTGTTCGATTGATCCAGAACGGCTTCATCGGATCGAAGGCGGCGCCAATTCCTTCGGCGTATGCGTTTCCGTTCTGGACAAGGATGCCTTCGATTGCATCCTGGTGCTTGAAGGCGATGCGATATCCGATGGGCGCGCCGTAGTCCTGCACATAGATACTGAACTTTTTCAGGCCCAGGCTGTTGAATAGAAAATCTTCGACGTAAGCGGCCAGGTTGTCGAAGGTGTACTCGAACTCGCTCACGCCGGGCGCGTCGCTGTAGCCAAAGCCGATGTAATCCGGCGCAATGACGTGAAACTTGTCCGCGAGCTGCGGAATCAGATCGCGAAACATGTGCGAGGAACTGGGAAAACCGTGCAGAAGCACGATTGTCGGCGACTCTTTGGCGCCTGCCTCACGGTAGAACATCTTGAGGCCGCGAACCGTGGCGTATTGAAACGTTGACATACTCTCCCTCCTTCTAAGGCGAAGCGTCGGTCGATAAAGCGCCGATAAAACGAGAATAGTAGACACCGTTAAATATATCAATAACGGTGTCACTATTTTTCATGAATTATTTTTGAAGGAGGGATTCCATGCGTACTGTCACACAAGAGCCGGACGAATGGGTCGATGGTTTTCTTTTCGTTGCAAACCGGTCGATTCTCGATTTTTTGAACACCAAGCTGGTGCTGGCTCAGGTGCCTACGGAGCTTCTTCCGGACTTTTCAGCATTGGAACGATGGTTGATTGCTTCGGGGATCGTGCGTTCAGCAAAGACAAAGAGCCTCCTGCGGAGCTGGCGGCACTTGCCGGAAGCCGCCGTATTTCTCAAAGGCCTGATTGCGTTCCGTGAGCGGCTGCGAGACGCTGTTCTGCGTATGGAAGTCGGCTTGGTTCCTTCGGACGAGTTCCTGCAGGAGATCAATACAGGCCTCGTCCAGCATCCGCCTGTTACCGCGCTCCACAGGCGTGAGGGGAAGGTTGTCCGGGAATCGCTTTTCGACCCTAAGCGGCCTGCGGATTTGTGGGCATCTTTCCTCAACGAAGCGGCGGATCTGTTGAGCGAACCTGAAAGCCACCGTATTCGTCAATGCGAAGCGTGCGTCGTGCACTTTCTTGATACCAGCAGGAAAGGTTCACGCCGCTGGTGCAGCATGAACCTATGCGGTAACAAGCGGAAGGTCGCTGCCTACCAACGCAGGAAGCGCGATAACGCCTCAGTTGGATGACGCATCCGTTCCCGGAAGCCGGTTAGTGTCCAATGATCCTCGGAGCTTGAATCTCAACCGTTGATTTCACGCCAATGCGCGTTTCAAAAACTGCGATGTCTGGAAATACACATTGGCGATGAACCGCTCTGAAACCAGGCGATATTGAACGATTGCGCTTCCCGGGTCCGCGCGGAGCCTGACGGCAAAGATTCTTCTTGACAGAGTTTTCATGGCGGTGCTACTTGTACTGCGTCGCACAATCGATTGCGCATGAGGCTCCAAGATCTGTGCACAATGGACTGCCTCAAGATTAAAAACTACTACGCATTCCATTTCCGGCTGTCCCTCAGGTTTCAGTGTGGAGTATCGCAACTTCTTGGAGGACACAGATGCAGGCGATTGATTATAAACATCTTGCCGGATTAATCCCGGCAAAACCGTTCAACGGGCCTCTGCGGCGCGCATGGCTGATGGCAGTGCTCGCTCTGTTGCTGTTGTGTGCGGCGCCGGTGCAGGCTCAGTACAGGACCTCAATCCAAGGCGCCGTCACCGATCCGCAGGGCGCTGTCGTGCCGGGCGCAACTCTCACGCTCACGGATGCCGCCACCAATCAAACAGTGGTTCGCACCAGCGATGCTGCTGGAGTCTTCAACTTCAACGCTCTCCCCGCCGACCATTTCACCCTTGATAGTCGAGAAGAACGGGTTTAAAAAGAAAGTCCTCAAGGATTTGCAGCTTATTCCCGAGCAGGCCAACGCGCTGAATATTCAACTGGAGCTGGGCGTTTCCTCGCAGACGATCACGGTCGATGCGTCTACGCAGCCGGCGCTGGACACGGAAACCGCGAATAGCGGACAAACCGTGTCGGAGAACGAAATCCAGCGTATGCCGGTCTTCGAACGGGATGCGACCAGCCTGATTCAGTTAGCGCCGGGAGTTCTGGCAGATGGATCGCACCAGGGCAGCGGCAATGGGTTCCAGGCTCCCGGAACCGCGACCGGAGCCTCGTCGGGCGGCGGCGGCAATCTGGGCAATACCAGCAGCATCTTTGCTACAGAAAACGGCCCCTCGGCAAACACCAATGGCAACCAGTTTGAGAACAACGGATACAACGTCGACGGCATCAGCACCGAAAGCGCCGTCTGGGGCGGAGCGACGGTTATCACGCCCAGCGAGGACTCGATCAGCAATATCCAGATCGTGACCGACGACTACGACGCGGAAGACGGCCGTTTCGCGGGCGCAATCACCAAGATCACTTCGAAGAGCGGAACCAACGAGATCCACGGCAGCTTGTTTGCCCAGATCAACCGGCCGGGGCTGAATGCCTACCAGCGTTGGAACGGTCCCGCTTCCGTGACCTCAGGCACGCCAGCCGAACGCGGCCTGCTCAAGGATACAAACGACTACAACCAGTTCGGTGGCAGCGTAGGCGGGCCGATCTGGAAGAACAAGGTCTTTGCCTTCTTCAACTACGAGGGGCAAAGCGAGAGCGCTTCCACGACCAGCACGGGATGGTATACGGCCTCGTCGCTGAATTCGCTGGCTCCCACGGGCAGCCTTGCCTCTACTTATTTGAACTACAAGGGCGGCAACGTGCTGGGCACGGTGATCGCTTCGGCGACCTGCGCGACTGCCGGGCTGACTTCCAGCTATTGCGCGAACGTTTCGGGCGGCTTGAATATCGGCTCGCCGCTCACGAGTCCACTGGGCACGCAGGATCTCAGCTATGTGAACAACTCCCAGCCCGGCGTCGGCAGCGGGCTTTCGAACGTCGCCGATATCGCAGATTACACCATCAATTCTCCGACGAGCAGTGATTTCAAGCAGTTCAACGGGCGTCTTGACGCAGACGTAACCGGCAAAGACCATCTCACGTTTGCGATTTACTGGGTGCCGGACACGCTGACCTTCTATAACGGCGCATACGGTTATGACATTTTCCATCACTCGCAGGTGAACGACGCCGTTTCGCTCGTGTGGAACCACATCTTCTCGCCGACGTTCCTGAATGAAGCCCGCGCCAATGCGGCCGGATGGCGATACAACGAACTGGAGTTGAATCCTCAGGCGCCCTTTGGCCTGCCCGAGGATTTTGTCACCGAGATCGGGAATATCAGTATCGGCACCATTAGCGTGGGGGCTCCGGCTCATCTGGATCAATGGACGTACAGCTACAAGGACATTGCAACCAAGGTGCTGCATACGCACACCATGAAGGCCGGCTTTGAGCTGACGCGCCTGTACTATTTGAACGCCGCCAATATCGGAGCGCCGAATTACACCTTCTACAATCTCTGGGACTTCATGAACGATGCTCCGGAGGCCGAAGGCGGGCCGTTTCAGGCCACCACGGGCATTCCCGGAGGCTACCGCAACGACAACCGCGGGGCCATCCTGGGCATTTTTTACCAGGATGACTGGAAAGTCCGCCCAAACCTGACCCTGACCGCCGGGTTGCGCTACTCCTATTTCGGGCCGCTTTCCGACAAAGACCACAACATGGGCGCGCTCATCTTCGGCAGCGGCAGCAGCCTGTTGACGGGGATCACCATCCGCACGGGCGTCAATTCCTGGGTGGCGCAAAAGTTGAATTTCGGGCCGGAATTCGGCTTCAACTGGGCGCCGGAGTATTTCAGGAACAAGCTGGTCGTCCGTGGCGGCTTCGGCTTGAACTATAACCAGCAACAGATCGCGACCGCGAACAACGACGACGGCAACCCGCCGGGGACGAGCAGCGTTCCCGGCTCCAGCAAAGGCCCGACGGACATCAACCCCAACATCATCTACGCGGTGTCGAGCAGCCCGACCGACATCTTTGGGTACCCGGCCAATCCGAATGTGATCACTACGTTCAACACTGCTGGATTGCCAACGGCAGGCAGCGCAAACCTCGGCGCTTTTCCGAATACGATGCCCACCCAATACATGGAACACTTCTCACTTGGCGTGGAATACGATTTTGGTCATGGGTTGGTTGCCAATCTTGGCTATCAGGGCAGCGTGGGCCGGCATCTGCTTTACAACTACGACGCCAATGCGCTCGGAGATATTCAGGGCGCTCCGCTGAATCCGCTAATCAACAGCATTAACACCTTCGGCAGCGGCGGCTGGTCGAGCAACAACATGATGCTCGCCGGACTCAAGCATCAGTTCTCGCACACCTTCTACGCGGAAGCGCAGTTCACCTGGGCGCACAGCATGGACACGGATTCCGGGCCATATAATCGGGACCCCTATCTGTACAACCCCGGATACTCTTATGGGCGCTCCGATTTCGACGTGAACCACACCTTTAAGGTGTTCGGCACCTGGGAGCCGGTGATCTTTCATGGCGGCCATTCCTGGGCGGAAAAAATCGCCGGCGGGTGGGCACTCAGCGGCATTATGACGCTTCACTCGGGCTTTGGATGGACCCCGGTCTATCAGGCTCCGCACCAGTTTTACTGCTACCTTTGCAACTACGGGTACCCCGACCTGCGTCCCCACTACCTTGGCGGCGGCGGCCACAACACCAGCAACAAGGCCTTCGAAAACGGAACCAACTTTACGAGTCCGGGCACGATCAACACCGGCACCAACAACAATGAGTTTTCCGACAACTACTTCAGCATTCCCGACTTCAGCGCCGCCATCACCGACAGCCCCGGGCAGTCCACAAACGTCTACATGCCGGCGCCGGGACTCGGCCGCAACACATTCCCCGGCCCCGGGTACAGGGATGTGGACATAACCGTCAGCAAGGCTTTCGGATTGCCCAGGATGCCTGTTCTGGGAGAAAACGCGAAATTTGAAATCAAGGCCAACATGCTCAACGTGTTTAACATCCTCAACCTGAACCCCGGTTCGATCAACACCAACATCGCCAATCCGAGTCTCGGACAGGCGCAAAGCGCACTGGGCGCGCGCGACATCGACTTCCAGGCCCGCTTCAGCTTTTAGCCTTCTGAGCGCTTGAAGCAGAATCGCTCCGTGTCCCCAGCCTTTCGCCCGTTCCTGAGCAAAAGGTTGGGGCAGCACGAAATCGAAAACCACGAACCCGTGCGGCCGGCCATCTGCATCCCGCCTCGCCGGCATTGCTTCTCGAAAGAGGCCGACGTACCCTCTTCTTGGACATCGTAAAAGTTATGCGGAGGGAATCTGATGCGGAGAGTACGGTTGTGGTGTGCAGCCGCAAAAGCGATGGCCTTCCTGCTCCTCGGCGGATGCGCGGGAACCATTGCGACGGCACGGGCAGACCAGAATTATTCGCAACAGGTCTTCTTTGAGAACAGCCTCTCGCCCGGAAATTACTTTTATAGCGAGGGCCGCGCCAGCGCTCCCAGCACCCTGCGCCTGATCGACGGCAAGCTCCCCGTGGAGACCGCAACATTTGTGAGTGCGCCGAATGCGCTGGAGCTCCAATGGGAGTCAAAGCCGGAGGGCGGCTGGTCGGTTGCAATCCGGCTGTATGCGTGGCGCAACCGCACCATCGAGTTTCCAGGGAATTCTCTTTGGATCTGGTTGAATAGCCCCGAGGGCATGAAGGCGCAAGCTCTGCCGAAGCTGGCCCTGCGCGATGTGGAGGGCAATTTCACTGAGCCTCTTGCCGTTTCGGGCTTCGCGCCCGATCTCGTTGCCGGCCAATGGACCCGCATTCGCCTTCCCTTGAGCGCCTTCCGGACCGCGTCGCTGCATCCGTTCGAGCCGCACCGGCTCAATACGCTGGTTTTTGTGCAGGGTGCGGCCGATTCCGCTCCGCATACGCTCTTTGTGGACGACATACGCATCGAAGACGCGCCCCGGAACGATCACGCGCCGCCGGCTCCCACGGGAGTTGCGGCAAAAGGGTATGAGCGGCACATTGACATTACATGGCAGCCGGTCAACGATCCCGATCTCGCGCAGTACGTCATTTATCGCTCTGTCAGCGGCGCGGCCTTTGAGCCCATTGGCGTGCAGCGGCCGGGCGTCAACCGCTTCTGCGATTACACGGGCAACCCGCATACGACAGCCGCGTATCGCGTCACAGCGCGGACTTCAACGCTGCGCGAATCGCCTCCCTCGGCTGTAGCCACGGCATCCACTCATCCCATGACAGACGATGAATTGCTCACCATGGTCCAGGAGGCTTCCTTTCGTTATTACTGGGAGGCAGACGAGCCGCATTCAGGGATGACCCGCGAAAGCACTCCGGGCAATGATGACATCGTTGCCGTGGGCGCCAGCGGATTCGGGATTATGGCCATCGTCGTTGGAGCGGATCGGGGCTTCATTACGCGCCGGCAGGCGATCGACCGGCTGCTGCGGATTACGTCGTTTCTCGCTACGGCCGATCGCTATCACGGCGCGTGGCCGCATTTTCTCAGCGGCAGCACCGGACGGCGCCTGCCGGTATTCGGCATGTATGACAACGGCGCCGACCTGGTCGAAACCTCATTCCTGATGGAAGGACTGCTGACGGCTCGCCAGTATTTCAAAAGCGATGGACCCGCAGGCCACGAGCTCTATCGGCGCATCACCGCGCTGTGGGAGGGTATGGACTGGAACTGGTTCCGGGCAACGCCGAAGCGCGATGCTCTCTACTGGCACTGGTCGCCCGAATACTCCTTCTACATTGCCAACCGCCTCACGGGATGGAACGAGGTGATGATTACGTACCTCGAGGCGATCGCATCGCCCACGCACGGCATTCCCGCCGGCGATTTCTATAGTGGATTTGCAGGCGAAGGTGTCGGGACTGCGTATGCGAATCACCAGGCCTTCTATGGAATTCCTCTTGCAGTCGGCGGTCCGGGCACCGGCGGCCCGCTATTCTTCACCGACTACTCGTTCATGGGTTTCGATCCTCGCGGACGCCGCGACAAATACACCGATTACTTTGTGAACAACCGCGACCAGGCGCTCATCAACCAGGCATACTGCATCCGGAATCCGAACCATTGGAAGGGCTACGGCGCCGACGCCTGGGGGCTTACCGCCGTGGACGGCCCACAGGGTTACGTTCCGTACGAGCCCACGAAGTCGCTCGATGATGGAACCATTGCGCCCACGGGCGCGATCAGCGCTATGGCTTATACGCCGCAGCAATCGATGGCCGCGCTGCTCCATTTCTATCGCGATCTCGGAGCGCAGGTGTGGAGCATCTACGGATTCCGCGACGCCTTCAACCTCGAAAGGAATTGGTATTCGGGGATCGCCATGGGCCTCAATCAGGCTCCCATGGTAGTGATGATTGAAAATTCCAGGACCGGGCTGATCTGGAAAAACTTCATGGCCAATCCGGAGATTGCTCCCATGCTCAAGGCGATCGGATTTCGTCCGGACAGCACCGGAACTGGAGATTAAAATGCGTCCTTCCGGGATTGTCCGGCAGGAAGCGGAGCAAGCGCCCCGAGGTAGGTTTCTTAAGGGCGCAAACTTGACACTCATATGGGCGCAAGGAGAAAATTTATTTGCACAATCGATTGTGCAAAGGATTTCTCCAGCCTGCGAGGCGCTTCATGCCAGCCTGCAAGGCTTGTAAGCGCCTGCTTTCGGGGAGATGGCTCATGACTCGTACGCGTCTGTTCATAATTTTGTTGGTTGCTCTCGCGGCCGCCTGCTCGCCGTTCCACGCCCAACCCGCACCGGCGCCGCAGAATGCAACTCCTGCCGAACAGGTCACGATTGACGCGCACGCCGCGGCGACTCCCTTTCCGCACTTCTGGGAGCAGATGTTCGGTTCCGGCCGCGCCAATCTCTCGTTGCGCGAGAGCTACCGCGCCGACATGCGAGAGGTAAAGAAGATCACCGGCTTCCGCTATCTCCGGTTCCACGCCATCTTTCAGGACGAAAACGGCGTCTACAGCGAGGATGCCCACGGCAACCCGGTCTACAACTGGTCCTACGTCGATCAGATTTACGATGGACTGCTGGCCCAGGGCGTGCGTCCGTTCGTCGAGATCAGCTTTATGCCCAAGGCGCTTGCCGCGCATCTGGACTACCAGGCTTTCTGGTACAGGCCGATTGCTTCTCCGCCGGCCGATTACGCAAAGTGGGACGCGCTGATTACAGCCTTCGCCCGTCACCTCGTCGAGCGCTACGGGATCGACGAGGTATCGAAGTGGTACTTCGAAGTCTGGAATGAGCCGAACCTGGATTTCTGGGCAGGATCGCCGAAGCAGTCCAGCTATTTTGAGCTTTACGATCACACCGCGCGCGCCCTCAAAGCGGTCAGCCCGCGGCTTCGCGTGGGCGGGCCTGCCACGGCGCAGGCAGCATGGGTAGGCGACATGATCGCCCACGCCACCGGGAATCACGTGCCGCTCGACTTCGTTTCGACGCACGTCTACGGCAACGACACCGCGCAAAATGTCTTTCACGACGGCCGGCCGGTCGCCCCGCATCAGATGGTCTGTCTCGCGGTAAAAAAAGTTCACGAAGAGATCGAGCGCTCCGCGCAGCCGCAGTTGCCGCTCATCTGGAGTGAGTTCAACGCGTCGTATATGAACGAGCAGTCGATCACCGACTCCATCTATATGGGTCCGTGGCTGGCGCAGACCATCAGCCAATGCGGCGGCATGGTGAACATGATGTCCTATTGGACCTTCTCGGATGTATTTGAAGAGCAGGGAGTCGTCAAAACACCCTTTTACGGCGGCTACGGGTTGGTGGCCGAGTACGGAATCCCCAAGCCGGCATTCGACGCATTCGAGCTGCTGCACACTCTGGGCACAGAGCGCCTGCCTTCTGCCGCCAGGGATGTGCTGGTGACGCGCCGCAACGACGGAACCTTGGTGATCGCGGCCTGGAACCTGGTGGAACCCGGTGCGAGCGGCGCGGACAAGGATGTATCGCTCCATCTGAAAGGTGTGGCCGCGAACGCGCAGGCGGCGATCCGCCGCGTGGATGCTGCGCACGGCGACACACTGGATGCGTGGAAAAAAATGGGCAGCTCCAAGTATCTGACGAAGGCGCAGATCGCGGAACTGGACAAAATTGCCCAGCTAGGGCCGCCCGAGATAAAGACCCTGCACGATGGCCGGCTGGAACTTGAGCTGCCGCCGATGGGATTAGCAGTGGTAGAAGTTCGTTGAACGGAAGTTTTCCTGACAGATTCATGACCAGCCGGGCGGTCGGTTTCTGAGCACGCTACACAAGCCCGGCAAGATGGAAGTTGAAGTCATGCGTGATTGGAATGCCTTGGTACCAAAGTTTGTAAGTCAAAATATAAGCCGTCGCGACGCGATCCGCTCCATGGCGGCCGCGGCTGGATTTGCGCTCATTTCATCGCAGATTGCGTTTGCCGATGAGCCATGGAAGCTGAACAGCAGCGATGAGTCGTTTCTCGACGAGCTCGTGCGCCAGGGCTGCCTCTTTTTCTGGGAGCAAGGCAGCGAGAATACCGGCCAGATTCTGGACCGCGCGCGCAATGATCTTGAGGGCGAGCGCGATCCGCGGAGGATGACCAGCATCGCCGCCACCGGCTTTGGCCTGACCGCTCTCTGCATTGCCGACCGGCGCGGCTATCTACCCCACGATCAGATTATCGATCGCGTCCGAACCACGCTCGATTGGCATCTGAATCGGCTGCCCGAGGTGCACGGATTCTTTTATCACTTCAACGATATTGAGACGGGTGAGCGCATCGGAAAATGCGAGCTATCATCGATCGACACATCGCTGCTTCTCTGCGGCATTCTCGCCGCGCGTGCCTATTTCGCCGACGCGAAGATTCAGGCGCTCGCCGGCCAGATCTACGAGCGCGTCGATTGGCCCTGGATGCTGAACCATGGCACGACGTTTTCCATGGGCTGGCAGCCCGGCACGGGCTTCCTCGCCGCGCGCTGGAACCACTACTGCGAGCTGATGATGATCTATCTTCTGGCCATGGGATCTCCCACGAATCCTGTCCCGCCGGAGGTGTGGAACAATTTCTCGCGCCCCGTGGTTGCATACGAAGGCTACAGGTACATCAGCGGCCGCGACCCCATCTTCACGCACCAGTTTTCGCACGCGTGGTTCGACTTCCGCGGCCGCCGCGATGCGTATGCCGACTATTTTCAGAACTCGGTGATCGCCACACGTGCGCACAAAGCGTTCTGCCTTTCTCTGCCGCAGTGGTTTCACGAGGACTACTGGGGCGTTTCCGCATCCGACTCGGAGAAGGGATATGTCGAGTGGGGAGGGCCGCCGGCGCTCGGCCCGCTCGACGGGACCGTGGTCCCTTGCGCCGCGGCGGGTTCGCTTCCATTCCTTCCGGCGGATTGCCTGGCTGTCCTGCGCGCCATGCGATCGAAATGGGGCCAGCGGGCCTGGGGCCGGTACGGCTTCATCGACGCATTCCATCCCGCCGCCGGCTGGTATGACCCGGATGTGCTGGGCATCGATCAGGGCATTTCCCTGCTGATGGCGGAAAACCTGCGCAGCGGTTTTGTATGGCATATCTTCATGCGCAACCACGAGTGCCGGCG
>JASHPD010000305.1 GCA_030038315.1 Acidobacteriaceae bacterium | reverse complement strand
ATCCGTCTTTCGTTTTATATGCCGCTCCGGCCGCCGCCAGTTTCTCAATCAGCGCAACCATCTGCTCGATGTGTTCCGTTGCCCGAGCCATTTGCTCCGGCCGCTCCACCCGCAGCGCCTCCAGGTCCTCGAAGAATGCATCGACATATTTTTTTGTATACTCGCCGATCGGGACGCCGGCCTCCGCTGCGTTGCGGATGATCTTGTCGTCCACGTCGGTAATGTTCATCACGTGGCGAACCTGCGTTCCGGTGAGCCTCAGGAAGCGCCGCAGCACGTCCACCTGGAGAAACGTGCGGAAGTTGCCGATGTGGCCGTAGTCATACACCGTCGGGCCGCAGGCGTACATGCGCAGCGCGGCGCCGTCGGCCGGGGCAAGCTCGTCCAGTTGTCCCGAGAGAGTATTGAAGAGGCGAAGCGTCATCGAGCAGGTAGTACGAAGGTCAAATCGGCACGTCCGGAGCCTCTTCGATTGTAGCAGCGGTCCTTCGCGGACGGCGGGCGTTCCAGGCTCGGGCGTCAGCGCGGCTTACACTCCAAGAGCCAGCGACGGATCGGCCGACAGCGCGCTTTCCGCAAACTCCCCAGCCTGAAAGCGCGGCCACGCAGCCGCGGCAATCATAGCCGCGTTATCGGTCGAAAGCGCAAGCGTCGGAAAAGCAATGCTGACGCCGCGCCGCGCCGCCTCAGCGGTAAAACGCTCGCGCAGCTCACGATTCGCCGCCACGCCCCCGGTAACAAGAACATGTTTTGCACCGAGCGATTCCGCAGCGGCAAAGGTCTTCTTGAGCAGATTGCCGACAACGGCATACTGAAAGCTCGCAATCAGATCAAGCACCGGCTGCGGACAAAGCGCCAGCGCGTCTTCCTTTGTCTTAGGCAACTTTGCACCGGCCATCGCCTTCGCGCTGCGCTCCGCAACGCCTTCGCGTAGATTGTTCAGCTCCACGTAGCGCAAAACGGCAGTCTTGATGCCGGAAAAGGAGAAAAGAAATCGTGGATCAAGGTCGGCAATCGGAGCGGTTTTAGCGGCTTTGGTGCGCGGCGCTTTGCCATGCAGGTGAACCTTATGCTTGATCTGCGCAAAGGTGAACGGAACCGTCTTCGGATTGCCGAATGTAGCGAGCGCGTCGATCCACGGCCCGCCCGGATAGCCGAGCCCGAGCAGCTTGGCCACTTTGTCGTAGGCTTCACCGGCGGCGTCGTCCAGCGTGCGGCCGATCAACCGATACGTCCAGCCATACTTCTGCGGTCTGGTGAGATACAGATGCGTATGCCCGCCCGAAACCACCAGCGCCAGCGCCGGCTCATCTTCGAACGAACCCATCTCAAGCTGGGTGCCCCACCCTCGCGGCGTAGTTGTTTTTGCCGCTAGGGTGGGATTCATCTCCGCCTGCTGCTGGCGTTCATCGAGCAGAACCGCGTGGATATGCCCTTCCAGATGATTCACAGCGATCACCGGCAACTCTTCCGCAAAAGCCAGCGCTTTCGCATAAGTGATCCCGACAAGCAGCGCTCCGGCAAGCCCCGGACCGCTGGTGACAGCGATAGCGTCGAGATCGGCGAGCGCGACGCCTGCTTCTTTGAGCGCAGTTTCCACCACCGGCACAATAGCCCGCAAATGCTCGCGGCTGGCCAGCTCCGGCACCACACCGCCGTAGCGGGCATGAGTAGCAATCTGCGAAGCGACGACCGACGAAAGCGTCCGCGCGCCACGCTCGACGACCGCCGCGGCCGTCTCGTCGCACGAGCTTTCAATCCCGAGGATGAGGCCCGTATGTTTCACCGCGCGCTTTCAACCAGATAGCAATCGATGCTTTCCCGAAAGGCCCGAACCAGCTCCTGCGCAGTCGAACCTTCGAAGTGAATCACATCGCGCAGGCCCGCCACAGTGCCGGAAAAGGTATTTGTCTCCACGTCGAAATCAATCGGCCCGGCCGTATAACCCTTGTATTCCATCATGGCATCCCGAACCTAGTAGATTAGCATTCGTACAAATTGTTTCGTAACAGGGCACGGCTTTAGCCGTACCGCAAGCAATCAAAATGAATCCGGGTTTCAGCCCTTGTGGAGGTGCACTATGTCCGTTTTGATCGACAATCAACCATCCGTCTTCAACTCATATCCCGCCTTAGAAAGCGAACTGTTGCAGCCTGCGTGGAAAGGGAGTAACTGTCGCCACGAGTATGGATGGGATCACATCAGGCTGACCAAACAGGATCGATGTGCTTATTGTGAAAAAGTATATTTTCTCAAGGAGTTGAAAGACTGGTTCACAATGGCTCTCGACCACGTTATCCCAGTCAGCGTATGCAAGAGCCTCGAAATTGATATGACATGGTGCAGGTCAACTGCAAATGCTGTTCTTGCTTGCTCGACTTGTAACACCTTATGCAATCGATATGTACCACTAACTCTCCCCCAAAAACCTGAGTCCTTTCAGGAGTTTCTGAAGTTGCGCAATGCAATTTTTCTCGAACGCAAAAGACTGATTCAAGATGCACAGTCGCGGGAAGAAAAAGTATTCCGTGAACAACAAATCAAATTTGCCGCACTGAAAGCGACACACTAAACTCAGATGGCACCTGTACTCCAATTCGATTCCGCGCTCCACATCGTGCAAACATTGCGCGAAAAAGGCTATGAGTCCTATCTGGCGGGAGGCTGCGTGCGCGACCTGCTGCTGGGCCGCGAGCCCGCGGACTACGACGTGGCCACTTCCGCCACGCCCGGCGTGGTGCTCAAGCTCTTTCCGCGGACCTTCGCCGTGGGCGCGCACTTTGGCGTGGTGCTCGTTGCGGACGGCGAAGCCGTCACCGAAGTCGCCACCTTCCGCTCCGACGGCGCTTACTCCGACGGGCGAAGGCCGGATTCGGTGCGCTACACGCTGAGCGCCGAGGAGGACGTGCAGCGGCGCGATTTTACGATCAATGGATTACTTCTGGACCCGTTGCGAGCGGCGGATTCACTCGGCAATCCGAAAGCATTGCGCCGTGCCGCAATAGACCACGTCGGCGGGCTGGCCGACCTCGATGCGGGCGTCATTCGCGCCATCGGCGCGCCGGCGCGGCGGTTCGAGGAAGACCAGTTGCGCCTCCTGCGTGCAGTGCGGTTTGCCGCCCGGTTCAACTTTGCAATCGAGCCGCAAACGCTGGCCGCCATGCGCGCGCTCGCGCCGAAGATTGCCACGGTGAGCCGCGAACGCGTACGCGACGAGCTGACCAAAATGCTCACCGAAGGCCGCGCCCGCCGCGCCTTCGAGCTGCTCGATGCAACACGCCTTCTCGCCGAAGTGCTGCCGGAGATTGCGCGGATGAAAGGCGTCGAGCAGCCGCCGCAATTTCATCCCGAGGGCGATGTCTGGACGCACACCCTCATGCTGCTGGAGCAGCTTGAGGCCGGCGCATCGATGACACTGGCCTGGGGCGCGCTTTTGCATGACGTTGGCAAGCCCGCAACCTTCCGCATCGCGCCGGACCGGATTCGTTTCGACGGCCACGTCGAGGTCGGCGTAGCCATCGGAGCGGAAATCTGCCGCCGCTTCCGCTTCTCGAACGAAGAAACACACCAGGTTCTGGCGCTGATTGAAAACCACATGCGCTTTGGCGATGTGGAGCGCATGAAGGCCTCCACGCTGAAGCGCTTCTTCCGCTTGGACCGCTTCGACGAGCACCTCGCTCTTCACAAAATGGACTGCCTCGCGGCCAGCGGCAACCTGGACAACTGGAACTTCACCAGCGAGCGGTTTGCGGCGATGCCGAAAGAGACCGTCCGGCCCGCGCCGCTCGTGACCGGGCGCGAGCTGATTGCAGCGGGCTATGAGCCGGGACCGCGCTTCCGCGAGATTCTGCGCGCCGTCGAGGACGCCCAGCTCGAGGGCGCGATTGCCACTCCCGAAGAAGCGATGGCGCTGGTCCGGGAGCGGTTCGGGGGTTGAGGCTTCCGCGTTTTATCCCCTATTGGCTGCTGCCGGCGCCTTGCGGCTGCGCGCCGTGGGTGGGGTCCCGGTGAAGAACCTTACCGGAGATGTCGGGCCAGAACTCCTGGAAGACGCCGCCGACCATGCCGACCACCGTGTTCAACATGCCGTCGCCGATGGTCTGGCCCCAGCCGGAGTTCTGGGAGGGGTAGTAATAATTCGAGATGTAGCCGGCAAGGATGTTGCCGCCGACGTTGGAGACATTGGGCTGCCATTTGCCATTGTCTCCCTTGCACATAAAGGCGGTTGAGGCGGCGTAGAAAGCGCGGTGCAGGATTCTTCCGTGGCCGAGGCGGTAGTAGCGCGGGTCCTGATGGAAGACGGCCGGGAAGACGCCGTTGCCGAGCATATTCCCGTCAAAAGCATCCGCGTAGGCCGCGCCGGCACGCTTGAAGTAGCCCTCGGCGCCCCAGCTGAAGCCCGGATAATCGTTGTTCATCTCGTGGTAGCCGCCCACAAGAAAGGCTTCGCCGAAGGTGACCGGGTCAATGGAGGTGCGGAAGGCGAGCTTGATCTTTTGCCCGGCGGTGAGAGGAACGGTTTTATTGCCAAGGTAGGTGGTGTTGAACATGGGCACGACGCCGAGAACGCGCTGGTGCTCCTGCCGCTCGATCTGCTGCTGGGCCTTCTGGTACTTGCCCTGATCCGTCTGCTGAGTCGAGCTCTGCGAGGAACCTTGCGCCGGAGCCTGCTGTCCGGCCTGCGCGGAAGAGCTCGAGCTTCCCGAAGAGGAATTCTGGCTATCCTGCTGAGGCTGCTGCGGTTGTTGCGACTGCTGGGGCAGCGGAGCATCGGGCAGAACGGCTACTGCCTCGGTTTGCGTTGCGCCCGCGGGCTCCTGCGCCCGGGCGCTTGCCATCCCAAAAGGTGTGCTCAAGGCTGCGGCGAGCACACCGAAATACAACAGATGATTGCGCATCTATCCACCAAATCGTTCATTTTGCGTACAGATCGCCTTAGGTTCGTGCATCCGGCATCCCGGATCAAGCCTGAACAAGGGCAACTGAACGGAGTCTAAATCACCGCCGACCCCCGCTTGCGGACGCTACGGAAGCGCTTGGACAGTCCCGCGTACACGGGGCTGTTGAATTAGACGAAACCGGAGGGTGCGGAGACACAAAAATTGCAGGGACAAACGGACAAAGAGAACGAGGGACAAAGGGGTTTATCGATAAAACAGCAAAAATTATAAAGAGCTATCCATATCCAATCCTTCGGCGCCAAAAATGCGGAAGGATGGGGCAACCTGTTGGTTATACGATGGCAAAGTCAATGTAGCCGCGCGCCGGGTCGGTGGCGATGAGCTGGATGCGGACGCGGTCGCCCACGTCGAGGCCCTTGGCGCCGCGCACAACCATGCCTTCGACGTGAGGATCGAGCGAGCGGACGAAGGTGCCGTGAGGGTTGGCGCCGGTGATGATGCCCTGGAAGACCTGGCCGATGCGGGAGTGCAGCACAACGGCCGCAATGCGCTTCTGCATATCGCGCTCGACGTGGCGTGCGGCGTCTTCCATCTTCGTGCAGCGGGTTGCGATGGCGTCAAGGGCGTCGTTGGAGTAGGGATGTTGGCTGCCTGCAATAACCGACTTCAGGATGCGCTGCGCCACCATGTCAGGGAAACGGCGGTTGGGCGCTGTCGAGTGCGTGTAGTCCTGCACGGCGAGGCCGAAGTGGCCGGGCGACTCGACACCGGGGCGGACGAGAAGGTATTCGCCGGGGCCCATGAGCTTGACGACCTGAAGCGAGAGATCGGGAAAGCGGTCGGGGTCTTTTTGCTTCTGGATCAGCAGAAAATCGTTCAGCGCTTTCGAGTCGGGATCGACGGGCAGGGTTGTGCCAAGGCTTGCGGCCAGCTCGACAATGCGGTCCCAGCGCTTGGGTACGCGGACGATGCGGCGGATGGAGGCGACTTTTGCTTCCTCGAAGTGGCGGGCCATCACGCCGTTGGCCGCGACCATGAATTCCTCGATGAGGCTGGTGGCGCGGTTCTTTTCCAGGCGCGCGATCTCCGTTGGCTGCTCGTCTTGCAGGATGGGGCGGGTTTCCACGGTTTCGAGATCGAGCGCGCCGTGCTGAAAGCGGCTGCCGACCATGCGCCGGGCGGCGGCGTCCTGGATGCGGAGTTGGGATTCGAGGTCTTTGCTGGCGGCCACCTTCGCCGGAGCTTCAGCGTGGCCTTCGAGCCATGCGCCGATGGAGGGGTAGGCAAGCTGCGCCTGGTTTCTGACCAGGGCGCGGTAGGCTTTGCCGTCGGTAACGGCGCCGGCGGCATCGACAATGTACTCGATGACGATGGCGGCCCGGTCGGCGTTTTCATTGAGCGAAGTCGCGCCTTCCGACAGCTCGACGGGCAGCATGGGAAAGACTTTTACGCCGGTGTAGACGGAGGTGGTCTCCGCTTGTGCGTGCTTGTCGAGGATGGAGCTGTGGCGGACGTGGTGATCCACATCCGCCACGCCTACGAGCACGCGGATTCTGCCGTCGGCCAGCTTTTCCGCCCACTCGATCTGGTCGAGGTCTTTGGAGGTGTCGTTGTCGATCGAAGACCAGAGAAGGCTGCGCAGGTCTTTCAGGCCATCGGGGAGGGTTCCGTCGGCGAGGATGGCGGCGATTTCCTTTTCGGAGCCTTCGGGAAGGTCGGGCTGGAAGCCGTGTTCCAGCATGGATGCGTGGGCTGAGGCGATGAGATTGAAGTGCGAGAGGTGGGAAGAACTCATTGACGCTCCGCGGGTGCAACCTGTCAGCGTATCACTTCGAGGCAGGG
>JASHPD010000304.1 GCA_030038315.1 Acidobacteriaceae bacterium | reverse complement strand
ATTCCATTTTGGATTGCGGCTGTGATGGCGGCAAGAAACGACCTTCCCGAAGATTGCATGTTGAAATGCCCTTCAAAACAGCCGCGAGCGGCCTGCTTCATCACTGCCCGCTGCGTGTTATCGAGAGCAAGGAAACGCCGCAGCAACTGCTTTATGCCGGCAAGATCATCGTTCTCGACAAATCCACCGCCGCTCTGCTCAACTTCACGCCATATATTCACTTTGTTAGTGATGAGCACGGGCGTAGAGCAGGCCGCAGCCTCAGCGACGACGATGCCGAAGTTCTCCTGATGCGAGGGCAGGATAAACGCTTCGGCTGCGCGGTACGCGCCCCACTTTGCCGCGCCTGTCAACATGCCCGGCCAGTGAACGCGGTGCGCGATCCCCCGCTCTGCGGCATATTTTTCCAGTGTGGAACGGAGATTCACTTGATCGGGGCCGGCAACTACAAGATCGATCTCCGGATGATCGAATGCCAGCGACGCAAAGGCGTCCAGGAGCAGATCGCATCCTTTTTTGGGATGAATGCGGCTGAGAAAAAGAATGAAGCTACGCTGCCCAAGTGAAGGAACCAGAACGCGAAATGCAGTCTCCTGTCCGTTCTCGATGGGAGGGTCGGCGGCGCCGAGTCCGACGATGTCTTCCTTGTAGCGATACCCCCAGAACGCACCGCGTGCACGCAGCTTCTCTTCCTCTGCTGTAAACAAAACTAATCGTGCATCCGCGAGCAGGCGACCTTCACAGACGAGCCACGAGAACTGCTTGGCAATGCGCTTCAGCGGATAGCGTTGCTGAAACCAAGGATCGAGCATTCCGTGGGGAAAAACCACATAGGGAACCTTGCCGCCGGGCAGAACCCTTGCTGCCGCAAACTTGGAATAGTTCCACAATCCATGTACGATGACGCAGTCGTAATCACGGACGTGTTGCCTGAGCCAGGGAATGACATGCGGCGTGTATCCATAGCGTGCAAAGGGCCGTGTCCAACTGGCATGGCGGCGCGGAGTGTTGCCAAGTGCATACGTCCTGATCGGAAAAGTATTGAGAAACGAGGCTCCAGGCTTATCAAGAGAAGCAATTTCGTGTGTTGACTTATCCTGAGTAACTTCATGCAAGCGGAGTATTACTTCGATGGGTCCGCCTCCGCCGGGATCTACTGAACCGATGATATGAAGAAGTTTCATTTGAGAAGAAACAACGGCTGTGGCATACGCGCTCTGTCATAGATATGGGCAAGAATGTCCAATAGGTATCTGGCACCGGCTGAGGAAGTCAGGTGTGCCGAAGCCCATTCAGATCGGAATCGTCTGGATTCATCTTGCAGAACGCCGCTGGCAATCACGGCCTGGATGGCATTTGCAATCGCCTGCGGCGTGAGTAAGTTGACTCTGCGGCCGAACCGCGCATCTGAGATACAGATCGATGATCCGGGGAAATTCGAAATGATTACCGCAGCTCCGGCTTGCAATGCTTCCGTGGTGACAACTCCCCATCCGTCATCTCTTGTTCGGGAAGGAACGATCAAAAGATCAATTGCCGCGAGAAAGCTCGCAACGGCTGCCATCGGGAGAGTTCCGCGAAACGTAACGGCATCTGACCGCTCCATGGCTAAAGCGCGCGCCAGAGGCTCCAGTTCCCCGCTTCCGGCAATGTCAAACTCTAAGTCGGCTCCGAGCAATCGGAATGCTTCCACTGCGAGATCAAATCCCTTTGCTTGAATCAGTCTCCCTAAATATCCGATTCGAACCTTAGGGGATGAAGATTTGCGCTGCCATCCCGTTTTCTCATCGACGAAGTAGGCAAAGGGATAGATTCTTTTCGCCGGATAGCCGGCCATGCGAAACCACGGGGGGCCATGACGACCTATGGCGAGCACAAAGTCTGCGTGCTTTCTTACCTGGCGCTCCGAAAACCAGGAATGAGCGAGACGCCCGAAACCCTTTGTGCCTTCAAAGGTTCTGGGCTCGCTCATGATGCCAAAACGGCGATTGTACCGGATGGCGAGCGCGATGCCTTTCACAATCGACGGCACCCAGTGAATACCGGAGAAAATATGGATGGCATCCGGCGAAGAGCTAACAACTGCTTCTGTGATCTGTTCGTCCGATGGAGAAATGATCGTTGGAACTACAGGTGAAATCGATACTTGCCAGCCAAGTTCCTTACGGTCGTCGCTCAGTGGTTTTTGTGCAATTTGCGATACTTTCGCCACCTCTTCCGATGTGGCAAGCGCCTCGAATAAGCCCATCTTATGCGGCGAAATCAAAGGCTCCCAGCAAACCAGCTCTAATTTTTTCATCGCAAGCTTCACCTGCGTTATGTTTTAAGTTTCTGGGCAACTCTGTCCGCGATTAACGCGGCAGTCTTCGCGGGGCTCCTTAGATAACCTGCAACTCGATAACAAGGCCCGATCACGCGTTCCTCAAAATAGCTTGGCACGCGGCCAAAAGCCATTGCCCGAATGCGCCGAACATCGCCCTGATACTCCTGAACAAGCCGCCCAGATCCGGTAATCGACATGCTGTGAATCCGGAATGCCCCTATATCGGCATTGATATTTCGTATTGAATATCCGGCGAGCACCATGTCAGCCAGAATCTCGCTATCCCAGCATGTGCGATTTCCGGTCTTAAATGCGCCGACTGCTCGAAATGCGGAGGCCTTGTAAAAAGTGGCCTGCTGAAGTGCAAACGCACCTCCGTAGCGCAATGCGTTACGAGAAACTCTCTTGGAGAAAGAACGCCTGATTCTACGGTCATCCTGGTCGACAATATAGCCATTGCCAACAAGCGCACCCGCCGCGGGCCAGCGCGTAGCTACCTGTGCTGCTTTGGATAGTCCTTGGGGCAAATAAAAGTCATCCGAATTAATGTAGCCGAACCAATCTCCTGTTGCTACGGAAAATCCCTTATTTAATCCGTCAGCAGGCCCATTGTCCTTTTCGAAGATCACGTGTGCAAAGTATTTTCTGTATCGCTCGATAATCTCCCTGCTCCCATCCGTTGAGCCGGGATCTACGATGATGTACTCGACTTCAACATCCTCCTGCGAGATCACCGATCGAATCGTGCGCTCAAGAAACTCTGCTTGGTTAAAGGAGATAGTTACGATAGAAAACTTCATTGCAAGTTTTATCCTTTTCAGGCTTACATTTATTCTGATCAGTCACTCTGCTTGCAAGCGATAGATTGCAGCATCAACGCCGACGATGTGCGAACAATGAGAATCGGTAACCTGAGCGTAGATAGGAAGCCGGTAAACGACCGAGCCTGGAAACGGGCTGTGCAAACGAGAAATCTGGAAGCTTCAGGGCCAGCACATCCAGTATGAGCATGATTGTAAAGGCTGCGGTAATCCTTACAAACGAACCCAGCGGCGAAAATAGATTTTCCCAGATAAACGAAATAAGTAAGTACACATATAAAGGAGACAGGGGAAGTTTTATAAGGCAGGATCGCACAGATGCTTTTATTGTGATCACCAGAATATATATCCAGAAGATACCTCCCACGATTCCTGCGGACACCCATGCACCAAGTAAGTGAGAATGAGAGGGAATGCCCTCCCTTTCCTCGTCGGGCTCCTCGGGTGCCGTGTCTCCCGTGCCGTACTCAAACGCCATGTCTTGCATCATGATTTGATACTTTGGATCGCTAGCCCAGGAACCGTGTCCCAAGATCGGACTATCCCAAACGGCCCGTAAGCCAACAAGAAAATCCGGTCTTCCTCCCATCAAGATACCGAATTTGTTATGGCTCTGTTCATAATTTTTCTGCTGCGCGCCCTCACCAAGCACACCGGCGGCAGCTAGACATGTTGTGGCAACATTCGCAACTTCGCCAGCTACCAAGACTAGGACGAGAAGCACAAAAATGCGCTTTTTAGGATTGGCACGCGGCAGAAGCTGTAGCCGACCTATTCTCTCCGGCACGACAGGCAATACAAGAGCCATAGTTAAAAGAAGAATAAGTACGAAAGATCGATAGTCTTCTATAAGACTAATTCCCGCAACAATAAAGAAAGAAAGACCGCATAGAAAATATCGCTTTCTGGTATACAAATAGCAACTAATCAAAGCGAAGATCATGGTTACACCTGGAGCGTAACCAAATTTCCACGGATAGTCGTGAAATGCTGCAGACGGGCTGATTTTTGTACTGGCAATAGAGCCAAGAGCTCCAAAAAATAAATAAATGACCTGGCGACGTGTATTGTGGGCCATTAGATAGACAAATGCGATCCAATCAATAGCCAAAAAGATAATAAGTGCATCGCCGCGCATCCAATTCAGGGTTGGGCTTTGGCGATATATATCTGTCACGATCTGCTCTAGCAGCCAGGCTCCCAGAAAGATCAAGATAGTCCTGCGGCCCTTGTGGTGGAGAATATATTGCGGACGCCTAACAAAGAAGATAAGTGCGTAAGGGACAAGGAGAAATTCGGGGCCTGGAAATTCACCAACTGACTTCAGGATATAGCAACCTGCCAGCCCGACGAATGCAGCAAACACATCCCCTATATAAGATGAAATCCGCTGATGCCTAGGCACAGACGCAGAGCGGGCTCGGAGCATGGTATTTGTACCGGCTCGCGTCACCCTCGAACTATTCCATGTATTCATAACAGCTTCGGCTTATCTGCTGCCATCGATTGATCAGCGGCCACTTCGTGAGATGGGCAGGTCAGTGGAAAATTTCCACGGCCAGATGTGCATCGCTCAGGAAGCTTCCAACTGCAGGCAGCGTTGTGATTAAGCAAAACACGGCTTTAAATACAAGCAATGCCTACTTTTCGTTCGGACGTTCTCCGTAGTATTCGTAGTATTTCTTGCCGTAATACTCGGAATATCCGGCGGAGCGATAATCCACTACATTGATTGCTACGCCGAGCAGGTTTGCCCCGGAACGTTCCAGCAACTCCACGCTGCGCAGGACTACATTGCGCTGTGCGTCGCCATAACGGACGATCAGCAACGTTGCATCTGTAATGTGCCCGAGCAACGATGCGTCAGTAACAGCCAGTACGGGAGGAGTATCCACGAAGATGAAGTCATATTGCTTTCGCGCTTCCGTAAGCATATCCATCATTTGCTTGGAGCCGACCAATTCCGACGGCAATGGAGGCACGGGGCCGGAGGTGAGAATGTGCAGGTTGGGCTGCTCCGGCCAGACCTGAACAGCCTCGTCCAGAGTCGCTTTTCCTGTCAGCACGCTCGACAGGCCAAGGCCTTTGTTATCGGTGATATTGCTCTTCAGTCGGAGATGTATGGTAGGCCGCCGGAGATCAGCATCGATCAGCAACACTTTCGAACCATTCAACGCAAAGAGAATCGATTCCAGAATTGCAATGGAGGTTTTTCCTTCCGCAGGTCGGGTGCTTGTAAACATGATGACCTGTGGCGGCGCACCGGGCCTTGAGAGCAGAATGGAAGTTCGCAGGCCACGCAACGCCTCTCCGATTTTGGACCATGAGCCCATATTGCCCGTGGCCACATGTTCGTGGAATGCGACGGGACGCAGGTTTTCGCTCTCGACCTGAGGAATTGCGGCGAGAAGAGGAAGCTGCAAGGCGTCTTCAATCTCCGCAATGGTTCTCAGATTTGTATCCAGAGATTCGAAGAGGAATGCAAGCACGGTTCCGATAAGCAGGCCTGCACCAAGGCCGCCTCCGACGATGAGTGCCTTCTTCGGCGAACTGGGGAAGGCCGGAATTTCTGCATTGCCAACAATATGGACCGAGCTGGAGCGAAGTCCGGCGATAATGCCTGCTTCCTGCAGACGCACCTGAAGGCCATCATAGAGCTCGCGGTTGGCCTGATACTCCTGAAGAGCGAGTTCGTATTGGATTGCTTTCGAACCGTTCTTGAAGGCATCCTGCTCTTCCGCATTCAGAGCGTTGCGCAGAAGAGTTTCATTTGTCGTGGATGCTTTTAATTCTTCGCCTGCCGTGGCAACCTGCGAATGTTCTTCGCTATCCAGATGCGCCTGCAACTGATCAATCTGCGCCTTCAGCTTCTGACCCGGAGCGTAGGCAGTCCCGTACGTCTGCATCATGGAATCGTATTGAGCTTTGAGAGTTGCGAGATTTTCCTTGGTATATTGAATCGACATGTAATTGCCCGCCATGGCGTCTATAACTCCCGGTGGAGAGTTCTTCGCCGTGCGGACGACAGCTTCCTTCAGAAATCGATCCACCTCGGCATCGGCAAGCTGTTTGTTCAGTTCCGACAGGTTTGCAATCACCACTGATTGTCCCTGCGATGTATTGCCTAAGCTACCAATGAGGCCGATCTCTTTCTGCAGATCCAGGAGCTTTTCCTGGCTCTGATCAAGGTTTCGTTTCAGATCGCCAAGCTGAGAGTTCAGCCAGACCGATACCTGCTGCGTGGAGTTGAAGCTATCCTTAAAGGTATGCTCGATGTACTTATCCACCAGGGCATTGGCAATAACTGAAGAAAGCGTGGGATTGCGGGTCGTAACATCTACCTGAATAAGGCTTGTGTGGCCTACGCGTTTTACGCTTAAGTCACCAAGAAATGTGTCAACCAGAACAGTGCGATCGACAGGCTTCGTTATATCCCACTTGCCGACCTTCTTCGGTGCTATAAATTCCGGGTTGGAGTCCAGATGAAGCGCAAGAATGGTTTCCCGCGCAAGCGATGGGCTACTTAGAATCTGTATCTCAGTATCGAGCTTCTGAGCATCCACGCCGCCTTCACCAGTCACGGTGGACGCCGCGGCCTCCACGCGAAACTGGCTCGACATATCCTCCGTCACCTCAATGGTGCCCGTAGCGGTGTATAGCTTCGGCTGCGAGAGATACACCGCAATACCACACCCCAGGCCGATTGCAGCCACGAGCAGAATCAGCCATCCGCGCTTCCGGAAGAGGTGGAGCAGATCGCTGAGTATGTTTTCCGTGGCTTCGGGCGTGGGCCGGCCTAAGTCTCGGCCGGGCTCAAAGTCAGGCGATACGGGGCTTGAAGCAGTTTGTGTATAAGCAGTCATTCTCTTAGAAGCTACATCATGTTGATCGTGCGTTTTCTGATAACGGATTCTTATCTGCGGCGACTCTGCAAGAACCCGTGGAAACAGCAGTTAGAAGAAGGGGAATAAACAGATTTAAAGCCAGAATTCGCCATACGTTGGCGATTTCCGCAACTGCTCAACCCGGATGGTAAATGTACAACGCGGTACTTGAAAGTGCTTCCACGTAGTTGGGGACCGTGAATAGAATCGTTTTGATTCTGCTGAGCGGAACATAAACAATATCGTCCTCCTCCAAGGGAGGGTCTGGCGCCTTGCCTACCTGCACCTTTCCCATGTCAATCTGGTGCACGACTCTCGTGCCATCCGGGTTTCGCCGGATAATCAGCACCTTGTGATAGGTCGAGTTCAGCGATATGGCGCCGGCTACTGCAATGATCTTGGAGAGCGTCATGTCCCGCGAACCGCAAAACGTATAGGCGCCTGGCTTGCCAACATTGCCACCGACATATACAAAGCCGCATGGCTTGACGACGATCCTTTGCCCGGGCAGGATCACCCGGTCATAAACGTCCGTGTTGTGCAAAGTCGGGTCCCACGGAATCTCCACCCTTTTTTCGGGATTGGTTTCACTGGAAACTTCAATGAGGCGGCCGGCATTTGTGGTTATGCCTCCCGCCATTGCCAGCACATCGGAGAGCAAGTGTTTGCCGGCCGGCTCATAAATTCCTGGAGCCTTGACCTCGCCCAGCACGGTGATGCCTGCACTCGATGAATCCACCAGAACCAAAATTCGGGGATTACGCAGCAAATTCGCCTTCTGCAGGGTCTCGGCAATGGTCTTGCCCGCTGTTTCGCTGTTGAGGCCGGCGATATGCACAGGTCCATAGTAGGGAATACCGATTTCTCCCGCGCTGGAAACGATAGCCGAGGTAGAGAAATCCGGGGCATCATAGATATTTACGTGGACGACTTCGCCTGGATAGATCGGATCGTTTGTCCATACCGCCAGGCTTTCGCTCGCCGCTGCTGAAGAAGCGCCCGCTGAGAGCGCAGCACCCGCTGCTTCCGATGAACCTGACTGCGCGGTGCACATAGACGCACACATCCAGAACAGCGCCATGGCGGCAATTCCATGCACCACGAACCACCGCGCGGAGCTTTTCCACGCACGCCGCAGCCGATTCACCTCCGGGCAGAAACCCAGGCAGGTGAGCGCCTCATCCAGCCTCGCCGCCGAGTTCGGATTACCGTTCCAGAGCAACATATACATCCTCCCCATCCATTCGCGGTCCACGAATGCCCAATCCGCCCAAAGCGCATTTCAATTACTGAAAATTGGACGTTTTCTCCGTCTTCCGCTCTTACAAAAATCTCAGAGTCTTCTATTTGTCTTTTCCGGCGCTGCCATTGGGATGCGCTTTGGCGCCCATCTTATGACACGGAAACCTCAAGCTGTTCCCGAACGCTTTCGTACGTCCGTGCAATGCCGTCTTCCAGGCTGGTTTTTGCCTTCCAGCCCAGCGCATGAATCCTGCTCACGTCGAGAAGTTTTCTGGGAGTTCCGTCCGGACGCGATGCGTCGAAGACAAATTCTCCCCGGAAGCCGAGCACTTTGGAAACAAGCTCGGCCAGTTCTCGAATCGTCAGATCTTCTCCAGTGCCGATGTTAATGAGAGGCGCTTCATCGCCTGCGAGCAGCGTGTTGTATGCCTCTTCGGGAAGGTTCAGCAGGAAGACACAGGCCTCGGCCATATCGTCGCTGTAAAGAAATTCACGCTTCGGCGTGCCTGTGCCCCATATTTCCAGCTTATGCTCACCTGTTTGCTTGGCTCGGGCCACCTTGCGGATCAAGGCCGGCAATACATGGGAGTTCTTGAGATCGAAGTTGTCACCCGGCCCGTAGAGGTTAGTGGGCATTGCCGCCAGGTAGCGCGTTCCATACTGGCGATTGTAGGACCAGCACATCTCCACGCCAGCAATCTTGGCGAGCGCATAAGGACGGTTCGTCGGCTCGAGAGGGCCGGTCAGCAGGTACTCTTCGCGGATGGGCTGCGGAGCTAGCTTGGGATAAATGCAGCTCGAACCGAGAAAGAGCAGGCGGTCCACGCCGGCGGCATAGGCGGACTCGATGATATTGATTTGAATCTGGAGATTCTCACGGATGAAATCCGCCGGGGCGGTGTTGTTGGCCAGGATTCCGCCTACCTTTGCAGCGGCCATGAAGACATACTCCGGGCGCTCTTTGAGGAAGAACTCGCGCACGGCTTCGGGATCGCGCAGATCGAGCTCAGCGCGCGTGCGCAGCAGCAGATTGGCGTAGCCGGCACGCTCCAGCGTGCGGCGAATCGCGCTCCCCACGAGCCCGCGATGGCCCGCGACATAGATACGGCTGCTTTTCTCCATCTGGGAAGCTCCGGTATGCGATCAGCGCTCGTGATAGTGAAAAACGGGATAACCATGCTGGTTGATGAGTGCATCCCGCTCGGCGGCCTTCAGATCCTCACTCACCATCTCTTCCACCAGTTCACGGAATCCAACCCGCGGCTTCCAGCCCAGCTCATTGCGAGCCTTGCTGGCATCGCCCAGAAGCGTTTCCACTTCCGTAGGACGGTAGTAGCGCGGATCGACGGCCACAATCAGTCTGCCGTCCTTCGTGTAGCCTTTTTCCTCGGCGCCCGTTCCCTCCCAACGCATTTCCATATCGAGGAAACGCGCCGCAACTTCAACGAATTCGCGCACGCTATGCTGCTCGCCCGTGGCAATTACGTAGTCCTTCGCCTCTTTCTGCTGCAGCATCAGCCATTGCATCTCGACGTAGTCGCGCGCGTGGCCCCAGTCGCGCAGTGCGTTCATGTTGCCGAGATAGAGGCGGTCCTGCAAGCCGACGCGAATGCGCGTCAGGGCGCGCGTGATCTTGCGTGTCACGAAGGTTTCGCCGCGCAGTGGAGACTCGTGGTTGAAGAGAATTCCGTTGCAGGCGTAAATCCCGTAAGCCTCACGGTAGTTCACGGTGATCCAGTAGGCATAGAGCTTGGCCACCGCGTAAGGCGAGCGCGGATAAAACGGTGTCTGTTCGGTCTGCGGAACCTGCCGCACCAGACCGTACAACTCCGAGGTGGAAGCCTGATAAAAGCGTGTCTTCTTTTCCAGGCCCGTGATGCGGATGGCCTCAAGCAGGCGCAGTGCACCCAGCGCGTCGGAGTTGGCCGTGTACTCCGGCTCCTCAAACGAGACTTTCACATGGCTTTGCGCGGCGAGGTTGTAAATCTCATCCGGCTGGACGCTCTGCACCACCTGGCAAAGGCTGGTCGAGTCGGTCAGGTCGCCGTAATGCAGCACGAACCGCCGGTCCGAAGTGTGCGGATCTTGATAGAGGTGATCGATGCGATTGGTATTGAAAAGCGAGGTCCGCCGCTTGATGCCGTGAACTTCATATCCCTTGGACAGCAACAGCTCTGCCAGATAGGCGCCATCCTGACCAGTCACGCCGGTAATCAATGCCTTCTTCAATGCAGGGTGCTCCCGGATGCTAGATCGTGCGAGTGCGATTTGAAGCGCTTCGAGTGGATAAAGTCGCGCTTATTTGTTTCAGCTACGCCGGCCTGTGTGCCTGGCGGTCTGCCATTTTCCAGTTCTTAATAGAAAAATCTGATTCTCTACGGCGAGATGCCGAAGGCGGCATTCGCATTGCGGGTGCCATCCACCGCGCAAAGGTGAATCTGTGGCTACCGTGTGGTGCAAGTGTATCACGCGATAGATGTTCTTCAGGGCCGCTTTGCCGGTTGCGGCAGTTACTCGGGAAATGCACCTGCAAGCAGATCGCTGTATGCCCGGAAGGTTGCTTCCGGCTCCATTCCGTCGCCGGCGCAGACGCGCAGGAGCGGGCGGTGAGAGACAACAATAGCCACTATCGCCAGAATCAGCGCCCGCGATTGAGCGCCGCGCGGCTCCGATCTGCTCACCCAGGGATCGAGATAGCGCGCCAGCACCTCGACAAACTCGCCGAGATACCTCCTGAGCAGCGGATCAAAGTCTTCCTCCAGTTCCAGCACGCTGAACTGCAAGAGCCGCAGTAGCTCGCGCCGCGGCGAAAGCGTGGCGGAGATCAGCTCGAAGCATCGCGCCAGCGCCTGGCGCGCGTCGCCGGACTCGGCAATGCCGGCCAACAGGTCTCCGCGCAGGTTCACCTGGCGCAACTGCGACTCCAGTACGGCGCGGAAGAGATCGCGCTTCTTTGCGTAGTGGCGGTAGATGGTGACCTCGTTGATCTCCGCCGCGGCCGCAACGTCGCGCGTGCTGACACCGTGATAGCCATGCCGCGCAAAGAGTTCTGCGGCAGCGGCAAGCATCCGCTCCTCGGTGTCATTTTTTCCTGTCAATACACTAGCCATACGGGATATCCCAGCTTCGCCGCGCACCCGATGCTCATGCGACACGGCAGACGAAGAGATTTCGTGATGCTCCGCCGAGCGGCGGAAGAAGATTTTTACGATGGAGCGGAAGAGACCGGAAACGAGCCGGCCGCCGGCGAGATTCGCAGGATTCCCCTTGTGCTACGGCGAGACAAGGCTTCGCCCTCCTCACTTGGATGAGGCTTTTCGACTGAGAACCGCTTGAGACATTGGATGCGATACACAGCGGAGTCCGTTGCCCGGCATCGAATGAGTTTCAAGCATGTGCTTTCTTGCACGGAGAAGGCTGTTATAAATCATTCAGTTACGAAAAACGCAGAATTTCCTGTAAAAGCCAATTCACCTCTATCATTTAGCGGCCAAAAATGAAGGCCGGAGCTTGATTTCCCGCACAAAAACCACATTCTATCCGTAAGCGGCTTCGGGCGCTGCGCAAGTAACTCCCTACGCTAAACCGGCGCCTCGGCACAGCTCCTGAAGTAATCCAGGCTGAGGCGCAGGCCGGACTTGAGATCGATCTTCGGCTCCCAGCCGAGCAGTCGGCGCGCTTTGCTGATGTCCGGCTGGCGCTGAATCGGATCGTCCTCGGGCAAGGGGCGATAGACGATCTTGCTCGTCGAGCCTGTCGCCTCCAGAACCGCATGGGCGCACTCCAGAATCGTCCACTCAGTAGGGTTGCCGATGTTGATCGGCAGATGCTCGCTTGAGCGGGAGAGGCGCAAAATCCCATCGACCTCATCGGAGACGTAGCAGAAGCTGCGTGTCTGCGTTCCATCGCCGTAGACGGTCAGATCTTCGCCCCTGAGCGCCTGAGTCATGAGGTTGGAGATGATTCTTCCATCGCCTTTGCGCAGGCGCGGGCCGTAGGTGTTGAAGATGCGCACCAGGCGCGTATCCACGCCGTAGTAGCGGTGATAGGCCATGACCAGCGCCTCGGAAAAACGCTTGGCCTCGTCGTAGACCGAGCGCGGGCCGACCGGATTGACATGGCCCCAGTACTCTTCTGTCTGCGGGTGTTCAAGCGGATCGCCATAGCACTCCGAGGTGGAAGCGTGAAGAAAGCCGACGTTGTATTTGCGGGCAAGATCGAGCGCATTCCTGGTTCCTTCGGAGCCGACCCTCAACGTCTCGACACCGAGGCGCGAGTAATCCACCGGGCTGGCCGGCGAGGCGAAGTTGAAGACAAAGTCCACCTTGCCGAAGTCGAATGGCGCGCAGATGTCATGCTCGCGGAACTCAAAGCGCGTCTCACGCTTCAGGTGTTGCAGATTGGTCATCGAGCCGGTGCTGAAGTTATCGACACCGAGAACGGAGTTCCCCTCCGCCAGCAGCAATTCAGTCAAATGGGAGCCGATAAAACCTGCCGCTCCAGTGAGCAATACCCGCATCCATCTTCCTCCATTGAAGACAATCAATTTCCGTTTTCAAACGAATTCTCTTCAAACACCAACGATAAAATGACTACTCCGCACCACGGTGCGCGGCGCGCTTGAGCAGTCCCGCAAGCTGATCGACAGAGGTCTCCCAGTTCAGGCGGTTTTGAAACTCCGCATAGGCGTTCTTTGCATAACCATCATAATTATCGAGGATCAGCCTTGCCTTTTCGGCAAAGCCTGTGCCATCGTCGTCGAGCGACAGGCGAAATCCGTTCACGCCTTCCCGCACGGTCTCAGTCAATCCGCCGGTTTCGCATACAATCGACGGAAGACCGAAGGCGGATGCTTCCGAAACGACGCACCCAAAAGCCTCTGCCCGTGATGGCAACAGAAAAATGTCGGAGGTGCGATAGAGATCAATCAATCGTCTGTAGCCTGCCTCTTCGCTCTTGCGGATGAATCCAAGCAGCTCCACAAACGGCGGCATCGGCTCAGGAGGCGTGCAGCCGACGATGCGCAGCGTTGTGGGTATGCCTGCCTCATTCAACCGGCGCGCTGCCTCCACCGCCACCTTGCCGCCTTTGCGAACCCAATCCACGCCGATAAACAAAAGTGTGCAGCGCCTGGCCTGCGCGGCACGGCGCTGTGCAATCCACGCATCCACATCCTGCCGCGTATGCTCGATGCGCATATTCGGCCCGAAGGGAAGCACCTTGACGCGTTCAGGATCGGCGAACTTTCTTGCTCCCGCGGCCGCCCACTCCGACGCGTAGCAGGAGAACTCCGCGCGGCGCAGCGCCATTTCTTCCTGCCGCTTGCCCTGGCGAAGCGTGCGGATGGACATCTTGGAGCCGTAGTAGCCAAGCATTCCGTGGAAGTTGGCGTCCGTCCAGAAGACGGATGGGATGGTGGGGTTCAATCGTGTGCCGACAATCGAGCCCGGCGAAAACACAACGTCGAGATTCTTTCTGCGCACCGCGCTCTCAACCTGTGCAGCAAAGTAGCGAAGCGCCAGGTCCTCCCGTTCCCAGCCGTAAAATTCCTTGGTGAATCTGGCCCTGAGCTTCATAGGAAAGAATATGCGCTTGAACTTCTGCCCCATTGGGCAGATAGTCTCCACGTCCACATCCGGGCGGCTGCGCAGGACATTCAAAATATGCAGAGGAGTGCCCGACCAGGTAGAAACCAAGGTTGCATCCTGGATATCTGCGAAGCCTATCCGTAATTTTCCAGCCATATTGCCGCTCTGTCCGTTTCTTTGATCGAAATGCAGGAGCACTTCACCGCCGCACCGGCAGCTCGCTTCGATAGCGCCAGAGCAGAGGCAGCAGTTGCTGCGCGGACCAGTACCGCGGAACATAACGCTGCGGCGAGGAGAGGCAGCGAAAGAACCAGCCGAGATAGAGCTTGTCCGCCCAGCCGGGAATCCGCACCTGATCGCCGCTCAGGAACGCGATTGCCGCGCCGATGCAGTGAATCGCCGGCAAGTAGCTGAGCTGGCGCTTGAGGTAGAGCCCGAGCCGCTCCTGCGTGCCGCCGCCGACGGTGACGATGACATGCCTGGCGCGGCGCTGCTCAAGCCTTGCAAGCAGCTCCGCGTCTTCAATCTTTGCGCCGTACATGGGAGCGTTGTAAACGCAATCGGCCGGAACCTCAATTCCCTGCTCCGCGAGCCAGTCCAGGTTCTTTTGGGCGCTCGCCGGACCGGCCATGATCCAGAAGGTATTGCCGGGCTGGCGCACGCCGGGCTGCTTGAGCAGCTCGTTCAGGTATTCAAGGCCCGAAAGCCGGCGAATCGAATCGCGCTCAATGAAATTCCACGCAAGCACCATGAAGCCGGAGTCCGTAATGGCCACATCGGCGTTCACCAGCGCTTCGCGATAAGCTGCATTCAGCGGAATATCCTTGAGAGCCGGCGCGGCGGGAACCACCAGCAGGCCGCCGCCGGAGATGCGCTCGATGGCGCCGCGCGCGTCTCCGGTGTAGAACTTCACGCCGAGAATCCGGCGCTCATTTCCATCGCTGCTCATTCACACTTTCCTCAGACCTGGAGATTTCACCAGCGCAGACCGGAGAATTCCCGGCTTATGCGTTCACCAGCGCGTGCATCTCTTTTTCAATCCACGCAAAGGTCCTGGCCAATCCATCACGCAACCGGATGGAAGGCTCCCAGTGCAGATATTCCTGAATCTTGGTGTTGTCGCTGTTGCGGCCGTTGACGCCCTTGGGCGCGCTCAGGTTGTAGCGCCGCTTGAGCTTGACGCCAGCGATCTCTTCCACGATATCGACAAGCTGGTTGATCGTCACCAGCTCGCTGGAGCCGAGGTTGATGGGCTCGTGAATCTCGCTCTCCATGAGCGCCTGCGTGCCCTTGGTGCAGTCGTCGATGTACATGAAGCTGCGCGTCTGGTGGCCGTCGCCCCAGATCTCGATCTCGTGCTTTCCGGAGATTTTTGCCTCAAGCACCTTGCGGCAGATGGCCGCCGGCGCCTTTTCGCGGCCGCCGGTCCAGGTGCCGTGCGGTCCATAGACATTGTGGTAGCGCGCCACGCGGCATTGCAGGCCAAAGTCTTCCTCAAAGTGGCGGCACATGCGCTCGCTGAAAAGCTTCTCCCAGCCGTAACCATCCTCGGGCAGCGCCGGATAGGCGTCCTCTTCCTTGAGCGGTGTGACATTGGCGTCCTTCTGCTTGTCACCGTTGTAGACGCAGGCCGAGGAAGAGTAAAAGAACCGCTCCACACCGGACTCCCGCGCGGCCACGAGCATGTGCGTATTGGTGAGCACGCTCAACATGCAGAGCGCGCGGTTGTTCTCGATAAAGCCCATGCCGCCCATGTCGGCCGCGAGCTGATAGACGAGCTTCACATTCTTCGCAGCCGTGTAGCAGGCGTCTTTATCCTTGAGATCAAGAACCAGATTCTCGACGTCCGGCGAAACCTGATACCACTCGTCCAACGGCTTCACGTCCACGGCCCGGATCACGTTGACACCTTTTTCGCGAAGGCTCTTGACAAGATGGCCGCCGATGAACCCTCCCGCACCGCAAACAACCGCCGTCTCACCTTTTAGATTCATGGCTGTAGGTTCTCCTTAGGAATAATTTTGAAGATGAAAACAAATTGCTTTGGCCGGGATTGGGCTTCGCCTGAGCCATAAAGCCGGCAGAAACACTTTTTCCCGTCACCCGTTGCCAGAAAGTCATCGTGAATAAAGACTTCGATGCACATTTCGGCTTTCGGGTTACCACACGCATCTCAAGAGCAACGCCAGCACCGGCGCCTGCCGGTGCACGGCTCACACTCCCTGAAGGCAGATCGAGGAAGCAAACATCACGCCACCGGCCAGCGGCAGCCCCTCCGGGCTTGCCGGCTCAAGATCGCGCTCATCCACTTCCACGGCGACGCTCTGCATGATCTGCTGAAGCGTCAACACCACGCGGAAGCTGTTCTTTTTCCGCACCACAATGCCTTCCATGCCGGCAAAAGCCCCGCCGCGGATACGCGCACGCTCACCGACCGTTAGAAGCGGGTGCGGCTCCACGCGCCCCTGCTTGACGCCGGTGCGCAAGGCTTCAATCTCGGCATCCGGCAGCGGAGCCGGCGCGCCGCCCGTGCCGCCCACAATGGCCAGCACGCCCGGCACGCTCAGCACGCGCACGCGCTCTTCCACTCCGATGCGGACGAAGATGTAGCTGGGAAACAGCGGCAGATCGAGCGAAACGCGCGATCCGTCGCGCCACTTTCGCAACACTCGATAGAGCGGCAGATGATGCTCAATCTCCCGTTGAGCAAAATACTCGGCAACGCGCTTTTCGTGCCGGCTGGTGGTGTATGCGGCAAACCATCGCCAGGACTCTTGCGCCCGGACCGCGCCAGCGGCCAGGCCATCCTGCGTCTTCTGGCTTCTATAGGATAAACTTCGCAACGCTTCGCCATCCTCACTTGGGTGAAGGTGCTTTGCTTCATGCTCTTCGTTTCAGCAGGCCTTCTGCCGGCATATCAAAAACGAAAAATTTAGACGATCAAAAATACAGAAGATTCAAGCAAGCGCTTCCATGCCATTCAGCGGATAGCCGTTGCATGGCAGTGACCACAATATAGCATCTTCCCGCCATTCCAACCCATCATTTTTGCGTGAAAATCAGCACTTATGCTTAATTTTCGCAGTCGCTCGCTCTATCCGGAATGGTGCAAGCAGATGCTGACTTATAAGCGCCGTGTGGCGGTGTCCGACGGCTCTCTCCACAAGAGCGGCATCCATTGCCAACGCTCGTGCACAATGGATTTTTTGAACCGCACCAGGCCGCTGGGATGCAGAAATCGAAAATTTAAGAGCGGCGCAATGCGCTCACAGGCCGGGGAAAATTGGCTCCTCAGGTAGGACTCGAACCTACAACCCTTCGGTTAACAGTTAGAAATCCGTCCCGGTCAGGCTTACCCAAGGTTGCCCTATGTTGCTCATTTTCAATGAATTGCAGAATCTACTGCTTCGGCTAAAAATGTGGGGACTACCCACAATTTCGCGCCTTTCTCTACCAGT
>JASHPD010000303.1 GCA_030038315.1 Acidobacteriaceae bacterium | reverse complement strand
AGGCTGATGCCGAGGTTGGCGTGCTTGGATTCGCCGGGGCCGTTGACGACGCAGCCCATGACGGCGAGCTTGAGCTCTTCGACGCCGGGGTATTTCTTGCGCCACGCGGGCATGGAAGTGCGCAGGTAGCTCTGAATCTGTTCGGCCAGCTCCTGGAAGTACGTGCTGGTGGTGCGGCCGCAGCCGGGGCAGCTTGTGACCTGCGGCATAAAGCTGCGGATGGAGAGCGATTGCAGGATCTGCTGCGCGGCCTGCACCTCTTCGGTGCGGTCGCCGCCGGGGCGCGGGGTGAGGCTTACGCGGATGGTGTCGCCGATGCCGGCGAGGAGCAGCGGAGCGAGGCCGGCGGTCGAAGCGATCAGACCTTTCGGTCCCATGCCGGCTTCGGTGAGGCCGAGATGCAATGCGTAATTGCAGCGTGCGGCTAGATTCGTATACACGTCGATGAGGTCGCGGACGCCGGAGACTTTGGCCGACAGAATGATCTGGTCGTCGCGCAGGCCGTAGCGCTCGGCGGCTTTGGCGGATTCGAGCGCGCTGACGACCATCGCTTCCATCATTACGTCGCGGGCGGGCTGCGGGCTGGCGGACTTCGAGTTCTCGTCCATCATGCGGGGGAGGAGCGCCTGATCGAGCGAGCCCCAGTTGACGCCGATGCGGACGGGCTTCCGGTTTTCGACGGCGCACTCGACCATGGTGCGGAAGTTGTCGTCGTCTTTGCGGCCGATGGAGACGTTGCCGGGATTGATGCGGTATTTGGCCAGGGCTTTGGCCGTCTCAGGGAATTTTTTCAGCAGCAGGTGGCCGTTGTAGTGGAAGTCGCCGACGATGGGCACGCGGATGCCGCGCTTTTCGAGGCCTTCGACGATGGCGGGAACGGCGGCGGCGGCTTCCTCGTTGTTCACCGTCACGCGCACGATCTCGGAGCCGGAGAGCGCGAGCGCGGCTACCTGCTCGATGGTGCCGGCGGCGTCGGCCGTGTCGGTGTTGGTCATCGACTGCACGACGACCGGAACCTCCCAGCCCACGCGGACATGGCCGATGCGGACGGTGGGAGTTTTCCTGCGCTGAATCTCTGGCATACAAACCTCGCTTTTAGTTTACAAGAGAGCGCAATATCATTGAGGAGAGGACTCTTAAACCGATGACGATCTTTATCCCCACACCGCTGCGCCAGTTCACTGGCGGAAAAGACACCGTGGAAGCAACAGGCGCAACCGTTTCGGAAGCGCTCGACGCGCTAACGGCCGCGCATCCCGAGCTGCGCAAGCACCTCTTTACGCCGGAGGGCAAGCTGCGCGCGTTTGTGAACCTTTACCTGAACGACGAAGACGTGCGTTATCTTCCGGCGAAGGAAGCCTCGACGGTTTCCGGCAAGGACACGCTCTCGATCATTCCGTCCATTGCCGGCGGCTGTAGCCGCTAAATACAAAAGCTCTCCGCGGCGCCGCAACGGGCGCCGTGGAGAGCTTCTTTGTCTTTTCGGATCGTCGAACGGCTAGACAGGCTGGGCCGCTGTGCGCAGATACGGCTTTACCGTCTTGTAGCCCGGAAAGATCTTGTCGGCCTCTTCGTTGGAGACCGCGCCGGTGATGACCACATCTTCGCCCTGCTTCCAGTTGGCCGGCGTGGCTACGCGATGCTTTGCCGTAAGCTGCAGCGAATCGAGCACGCGGACGATCTCGTCGAAGTTGCGGCCTGTGGTCTGCGGATACGAGATCGTCAGCTTGATGCGCTTGTCCGGCCCGATGACAAAGACCGTCCGCGCCGTTGCGTTGTGGGCCGGGGTGCGGCCCTCGCAACTGTCGCCCGCGTCGGCGGGCAGCATGTCGTAGAGCTTGGCAATGGCCAATTCGGGGTCACCGATCAGCGGGTAGTTCACCTCGTGCCCGCTCACGTCCTTGATGTCATCCCGCCATTTGGCATGGCTGGAAACAGGATCGACGCTCAGGCCGATCACCTTGGCGCCGCGCTCGGCAAACTGATCCTCGAGCGCGGCAACGGCGCCAAGCTCGGTTGTGCACACCGGCGTAAAGTCCTTGGGATGGGAGAACAGCACCGCCCATCCATCCCCGATCCATTCGTGAAAGTGGATGGTTCCCTGCGTGGTTTCTGCCGTGAAATCCGGCGCAATATCGTTAATGCGAAGTGACATATTCGGCTTTCCTCCTGGATGGAGATTTGAGAATCCCTGTTTGTGAGATGGGTACAAAACCAAAAACCCACCCGGCGGCTGGCGGCGGGTGGGTTTGAGCGATTGGAAAACTCTGGTCAAACTCTCTACGGCCCCCCCGGCGCAATGCCGCACGAACAGCAGCACAGACAGCAGCGGCAGGCGCAGGCGCGGGCTTGAGAGCAAACCATCATTATGCCAACCAGCCTAAAGCGCCGCCGCGGCCGTGTCAAACTCCGGTAGCGGGCCGCTTTGAAAACCATCCCTCCGGGGCTAAAGCCCCGGAGCTTCTTTTGTGCTGTTTGCGGCACGACTGAAGTCGTGCCCTTTCAAAACAGATTCAAGCTGATCTACCTCCAAAGTCGTGGCCTTTCAAAAGCAGATTCAAACTGCCCCTCAAAAAATTTGAGCGGGCGGCGCGCTGCCGATGGACAAGGAAAATTTGCGGCGAGGGAATGTAAAATCGAGTAGCAGCAGCTTCTCAAAGCAGTCGCGCAGCTCAGGCAGCTTCTGGTCCGGAGGGCCAAACGAATCCCCTCCAGCAGTTTTCCAAAACTGCTGCGACAATGTAAGCAGTGGCCCCGTAGCTCAGGTGGATAGAGCAGCAGTTTCCTAAACTGCGTGTCGGAAGTTCGAATCTTCCCGGGGTCACCATTTCCCGCCGCTACGCGGAAGCGGCGATTCCGCCTACCACTGCTGATACCACCAGAACTCGTTGGCGTGGGCCTGGCTGCAGAACCACTCATGCGCGTCGTGAATCATTTCGCCGGCGGGCATTTTCGCGCCGCACCGCAGGCATTTGTGCGTGGTTCTGGGCTTGATTTCGACAAAAGGAACCAATAGCAACATCAT
>JASHPD010000302.1 GCA_030038315.1 Acidobacteriaceae bacterium | reverse complement strand
TCCAGAGCTACCGCGGCAGCCGGCATCGCCGCAGCCTGCCCGTGCGCGGACAGCGCACCCACACCAATGCCCGCACGCGCAAAGGCCCTCGTAAGGGCACCGTGGCCGGCAAGAAGAAAGCGACGGCGAAGACCTAATGGCCAAGGAACAAAAGGGCACCGGCAAGGCTGGCAAGAACAAGAAGTTCAAGAAGCGCGAGCGCAAGAATGTGCCCTACGGCATTGCGCACATTCAGGCCTCGTTCAACAACACCATCGTGACCATCACCGACCAGGTGGGCAACACGCTGAGCTGGAAGACGGCCGGTTCGCTGGGCTTCAAGGGCTCGCGCAAAGGAACTCCCTTTGCCGCGCAGCAGGCTGCGTCCAACGCCGCCGGCATTGCCCGCGATCACGGCCTTCGCTCTGTCGATGTCCGCGTAGCCGGCCCCGGTTCGGGCCGCGAGTCGGCCATCCGCGCGCTGGCAGCGGCAGGAATCGAAGTCAAGTCGATCCGCGACGTCACGCCGGTGCCGCACAACGGCTGCCGTCCGCCGAAGCGTCGCCGCGTGTAAGAAACAGGGGACAGGGTACGGGGTACAGGGTACAGAAAACACAGCTCGCGTCCGCGATATGTTCTGCACCCTGCACCCTGTACCCACAAACATTGGGCCGGGATGAAGTGCTCATCCATGCACGTAAACCGGCCGTCACTCGAAGTTGAGGAGAAAACATGGCTCGTTATACCGGAGCAGTCTGCCGCCTTTGCCGCCGCGAAGGCACCAAACTTTTTCTGAAGGGCACCAAGTGCACCTCGGACCGTTGCCCGCTCGAAAAGCGCAACTTTGCGCCCGGCCAGCATGGCAAGGACCGCAAGACCAAGGTCGTCGGCTACGGCCTGCAACTGCGCGAGAAGCAGAAGGCCAAGCGCATCTACTTCACGCTCGAAGGCCAGTTCCGCGCCTACTACGAGAAGGCCAGCCGCGCCACCGGCGTTACCGGCGACCTGCTCGTGCAGCAGCTTGAGCGCCGTCTCGACAACGTCGCTTTCCGCCTCGGTTTTGCCATCTCGCGCCGTCAGGCTCGCCAGGTTGTCCGCCACGGCCACGTGCAGGTGAACGGCAAGAAGGTCAACATCCCTTCCTACCAGGTCAGCGTGGGCGACGTGATCTCCGTCCGCGAAGGCGCCAAGAAGCACGTCATCATCGAGCAGGGCGCGCAGTACGCCGCGCAGAACCCGGTTCCGGCGTGGCTCGACGCTGATTTTGCAAATCTCTCCGGCCGCGTGCTTTCGCTGCCGGATCGCAAGGACGTGAGTCTGCCCGTCAACGAGCAGTTGATCGTCGAACTGTACAGCAAGTAAGAAACAACAGGGACTAGGGGACTGGAGGGACTAAGGGACTTAAAAGCGTATTCCACGCATATCAGTCCCTTAGTCCCCTGAGTCCCTTTAGTCCCTGCACTTCAACCAAGGAGAACTTGCGCGGCCGCCGCAAAATGCTTCGCGACGCACCTGCCGCGCGGGAAACGAGAGACGAATATGCTTTGGAGAGGATTTCAAAAACCCAAGCGTCTGGCAGTCGATGCCGAGACACTCACCGAAACCTACGGCAAGTTCAGCGCCCAGCCCTTTGAGCGCGGATTCGGCACCACCATCGGCAACGCGCTGCGCCGCACCCTGCTCAGCTCGATCGAAGGCGCCGCCGTCACCGCGGTTCGCATTGAAGGCGTGCTGCACGAGTTCCAGTCCATTCCCGGAGTCGTCGAGGACGCAACCGACATCATCCTGAACCTCAAGCAGGTTCCCTTCAAGCTCAACGGCGATGGTCCCAAGGCGCTCTATCTGCGCGCCGACCAGCCCGGCGTCGTGACCTCCGGCATGATTGAAGCCGACGGCGACGTCGAGATCCTCGACAAGAACATCTATCTCGCCACGGTCTCCGAGGGCGGCAAGCTGGAGATGGAAATGCGCCTCAAGCGCGGCCGCGGCTACGTTTCGGCGGACAAGAACTTCGACGCCGATCTCGGCCTCGGCTTCATCCCCGTCGATTCGGTTCACTCGCCCGTGCGCCGCGTGAATTACCTCGTGGACGCCGCCCGTCTCGGCCAGATCACCGACTACGACAAGCTGACGCTTGAAGTGTGGACCAACGGCGCGGTGCTTCCGGCCGATGCCGTGGGCCTGGCCGCAAAGCTGCTCAAGGACCACATGAACATCTTCATCAACTTCGAGGAAGAGCTTGAAGCGGAAGCGCGCGGCGACGAGAGCCGTGTCCTGCTGCGCAACGACAACCTGAACCGCTCCGTCGAGGAATTAGAGCTTTCGGTCCGCAGCTACAACTGCCTCAAGAACGCCAACATTCAGACCATCGGCGAGCTGGTGCAGAAGACCGAGGCCGAGATGCTCAAGACCAAGAACTTCGGCCGCAAGAGCCTCAACGAGATCAAGGAGATTCTCGCGCAGATGGGCCTTTCGCTCGGCATGAGGATCGACGAGCAGGGCAACGCGGTTCCGGGACCGACGAGCATTCCGCCCGCCGCCGCTCTGGCCGCCGGTTACGGCCGCTACGACGACGAGGACGAGCCGCTGGATTCGGTCGATCTCCAGTTGCCCACGGAAGAGAACTTTTAAGGCAGGGAACAGGGTACGGGGTACAGGGTACAGAAACACCGTTCGCATTCGCGATATCTTCTGCCCCCGCACCCTGCACCCTGTCCCCCGCACCCTGAATTCGAAAGAGAGTTTGTTATGCGCCATCGCAATGCAGGATTCAAGCTCGGACGCAACACCAGCCACCGCCGCGCGCTGCTGCGGAACCTGGTCACGTCCGTCATCGTGGAAGATCGCGTGGAGACGACCGTAGCCAAGGCCAAAGCCGTCCGTCCGCACGTAGAAAAGATGATTACCCTCGGCAAAAAGGGCGATCTGCACTCGCGCCGCCAGGCGCTCAGCTTCCTCCAGACCGATACGGCTGTCACGCGTCTCTTTGAGACCGTAGCCCCGCGCTACGGAGACCGCCAGGGCGGCTATCTGCGCATCGTGCGCACCGGCTTCCAGAAGGGCGACGGCGCCGAGAAGGCGTTCATCGAACTGCTGGGCGCCGAGGCGCAACTCGACGAGAAGCGCCAGAAGCGCGCCGAAGTAAAAGCCAAGAAGCGCGCCGAGCTAGAAAAGCAGCTCGAAGAAGCAAAGAAAGAAGAAGGCGGCGAAGAAGCGGCTTAATTGCAGCCGGCTCTCTTGCAGCCTTGCAATCAAAAGCCCGCCGCAATGCGGCGGGCTTTTTTGCGTGACAGGAACGGGGAAGAAAATGCAGACTCACGCGCACTATGGCATTTTCCGGATGGGTGTAGACCGAAGCCGCAACAGCCGGGTGGATTTTCCTCAAAGAAAATCCACCTTCCCTTTCGCCGGAAGTTCATAGTATTCCGGAAAATGCCTTATATCTCCGATGAAGAGGTTACCGCCACACCAGATCGAATTTAGCCCCTGAGGGACGTATGGCGTACGCCAACGCATCGAAGCAGGCGGAGCGCGGCTGTTGTATCTTCCGCCTTACTCGCCTGATCGGAATCCCATCGAAAAGTCCTGGGCCAAGCTCAAATAACTGTTGCGCTCGGCAAAGCTCGAACACGGGAAGCACTCGACCTAGCCATCTCCGAACTACTGCCAGCCATCACTCCGCATGACGCAAACGCATGGTTTAGACTCCCGGTTAGCGCTCTACAGCAATAGGAAGGATGCTCTAATAGCGGGTTTGGGCGGGGAACCTGGACAGATTCCTGTCAGGAATGGAGCAATTTGTATGCCGGGTAGTACGGAAAGCATCTTCAAAGCACCAGCCTTCTCGCGTGGGGGCGCACAGGCGCAGCCTGCCCGCAGGATTCGGATTCTTGGTGTTCCGCTTGATATGGGGGCCAGCCGGCGCGGAGTGGATATGGGGCCTTCGGCCGTGCGCGTGGCGGGCCTCGAGGCTCGGCTGGAAGCGCTCGGGCATCAAGTCGCCGACGGCGGCAACATTCGCGTAGAAATTGCGGAGACGCAGAGTTCCGGCAATCGGAATGCCCGCTATCTGAAGCAGATTGCGGAGACCTGTGCGCATACGGCTGAGGCTGTGGTGAAGGCGCTCGAAGATGGCATGACTCCGCTCGTGCTGGGCGGCGATCACTCGCTTGCTGCTGGCTCTGTATCGGGGGTTGCGGAGTTTTATCGCCGGAAGAAGGAGAAGATCGGCATTTTGTGGATTGATGCGCACTCGGATTTCAATACGCCGGAGTCTTCGCCTTCCGGAAATGTGCATGGGATGCCGCTTGCGGCGCTGCTTGGCCTTGGGCCGGAGGCGTTGGCGAATATTTTTGGTTACAGCCCCAAGATTGCTCCGGAAAACACGGTGCTCATTGGTGTGCGCGACATTGATGCCGCGGAGCGCGAGAACATTCGCCGCGCCGGCGTGACGGAGGTCTACACCATGCGCGATATTGACGAGCGCGGGATGCGCGCGGTGATGGAAGACGCCGTGCGTGCCGCGGGCCGGGGAACGGCGGGCTACCACGTTTCGCTCGACATGGATTGGATTGATCCGGAGGACGCGCCCGGCGTGGGCACTCCGGTGCGCGGCGGCGCTACGTATCGCGAGGCGCATCTTGCGATGGAGATTGTTGCCGATCATGGGTGCATGTTGAGCATGGAAATCGTCGAGGTGAATCCGGTGATTGATGAGCACAACCGTACCGCTGATCTTGCGGTGGAGCTTGCCTGCTCGGCGTTTGGGAAGAAGATCCTTTAAGACTGCGCAGCTTGCTTCCTGTTTCTGCAATACGGGAAGCCATCTCCCGTAACAAGACGCTGCTCCGTCAGGCATACAATGGGTTCGCTTGCCCAGGCTGGACAAGATTCTGAATTCTTGAAATGAATTGAGGCTCTTTCGTCATGAGAATCCTCGCCGCCTGTCTTCTTCCTCGTCGAGCTCGATGTCCAATTCGTTTTCGCCTTACGGTACGATGGCGATACTGCATTGCGCTTGGCTAGTTTTAGACGGGCCCCGCTCAGGTCAAGTGGTCCGGATGTCAAAATCTGTGCGTTTCCTTGAGGTGCCAGCCGATGAAACCCATGTCAATCCTGTCCGCCGCCGCGCTCGCCGCAATTCTCGCCGCCGCGCCGGCTCCCACGGTTGCTCTTGCCCAGCAGCAGCCTGACTACGCCCTCAACGCCGCGCCCGTTCCCGCGCCCATCGCCGATCCGGCCATCGCCCGCGCCATCGCATCCATTTCCCCCTCCCGAATTCATCAGACGATAAAAACCCTCGTTGGTTTCGGCACCCGCAACACGCTCACCGCCAACGACCCCACCCTGCCCCCCGGCAAAGGCATTCAGGCCGCCGCCGACTGGATCTTCGACGAGTTCACACGCATCTCCGCCCAGTGCGGCAACTGCCTCGAAGTCAAGCGCGAAGTCTTCACCCAGCAGCCCGAGCCCGGCCCGCACAACCGCATCCCCAAACCCACGCAGATGACCATCATCTACGCCATCCTCCGCGGAGACGATCCCACGCAGGCAAAGCGCATGGTCCTCGTCACCGGCCACTACGACACCATCAACTCCAACGCCTTCAAAAACTGGTCCGACACCTCCGGCGACGCGCCCGGCGCCAACGACGACGGCTCCGGCGTAGCCGTCTCGCTAGAGTGCGCCCGTACCCTCAGCAAACTCCGCTTCCCCGCCACCATCGTCTTCGTAGCCGTCCCCGGCGAAGAAGAAGGCCTCTACGGCTCCGCGCATCTTGCCAAACTCGCCAAAGACCAGGGCTGGCAGCTCGAAGCCGTGCTAAACAACGACATCGTAGGCGGCAACACGACACCGGGCGACACGCTCCAGCTCAAAGACCGCGTCCGCGTCTTCTCTGAAGGCATTCCCATGTCTGCCACGCCCGAGCAAATCCGCCGCATCCGCGCCCTCGGCGAAGAAAACGACTCGCCCAGCCGCGAACTGGCCCGCACCGTTGCCGATGTCGCACAAACCTACTTCCCAAAGAGTCAAAGTGGCCGCGCCACCTTCACCGCATTCCTGGTTGCCCGTCCCGACCGTTACCTCCGCGGCGGCGACCATCTCTCCTTCAACCGCGAAGGCTTCGCCGCCGTCCGCTTCACCGAGTGGCGCGAGGACTTCAACCACCAGCACCAGAACGTCGTCCTCGATGCCACGCCCATCCGCGGCGACCTCCTCCGTTTCGTCGATTTCAACTACGTCGCCCAGGTAGCCCGCCTCAACGCCGCCACGCTGGCCACGCTCGCCTCCTCACCCGGCGCACCCGCCAAAGTCACCATCGAGGTCCACAATCTCACCAACGACACCACCCTCCAGTGGAACCCCGCACCCGGCAACGCAGCTTATTATGAAGTCCTCTGGCGCGAAACCACGTCCTTCTACTGGCAATACGCCAAGCGCGTCCCGGCGCAGATGACGCCCATGACCATCACCCTCCCCATCTCGAAAGACAACGTCATCTTCGGCATTCGCGCCGTAGACGCCGCCGGCCATCGCGGCCTCGTCGTTACTCCGTGACGGGGTGCAGGGTACAGGGTGCGGGGCACAGGGTACAAAAATAGAAACGGGTGACCGCAAAATGAACATGCGCCGACCGTGCACCCTGCACCCTGCACCCCGCACCCTGCTTTCGACATCCGCCGCCGCCCCGGTTTACCCTGTCCTCAATGCCACGCCTGAGCCAGCTCCCGTTCGCCTTCCCCGATTTCAGCGGAGCCACGCGCCGCATTATCCTCATCAATCTCGCGGCCTACTTCGCATTGCTCGTCCTCAGCCTCGCGCACCTCGTCGGCACATTCACGGCCCTGCTCGCGCTCACCCCCAGCGCGTTTCTCCACGGAGCCGTCTGGCAGCCGCTCACCTACAGCTTCATCCATCCCACGCTGCTCGGCACGCTCTTCGAGCTGCTCTCGCTCTGGTTCCTGGTCAGCTTCCTGGAAAGCTATTGCGGCTCAAGCTGGGTCACCGGCCTTTACATCTGGAGCATCCTGGGCACCGCCGCCGCCGCCATCCTGCTCATCTTTCTCTCCGGCAGGTTCAACTGGAACCTCGCCGAAATGCCCCTCTACGGCACCATGGGCGCCATCTTCGGCACGTTGATCGCCATCGGCGTCCTCTACGGCGACGTCGAATTCCTCATGTTCTTCCTCGTCGGCATCAAGGCGCGCTACCTGGCCATCATTTACGCGCTCATCGCCTTCGCCATGCTCTTCGGCGAGAGCCGCCTGCTGGCCTTCGCGCAATTCGGCGGCGCACTGGCCGCACTCATCTATCTCCGCGTAGCGCCCGCGCGCAGCGGAACCGCTCTCGGAGCTTCAGGCCGCGGCACTTCCAGCCACGGCCTCGGCTTCCACCTCAGCGAGCGCTGGTTCGCCCTGCGCAACACCTACTACCGCTGGAAGCGCCGCCGCGCCGGCCACAAGTTCGAGGTCTACATGAAGAAGCAGGGCCGCATCATCCGCCTCGACAGCCGCGGCCGCCAGATCGACGAGGACGACGAAGACTCCAACGACCGCTCCCGCTGGAAGAACTAGCCGTTCAGGCAACCGCGCCTGCGGCGCCAAAAACCGTTACCCCATCCATCGCCTTGTCATCCTGAGCACTCACCACCACGCTGTCATCCTGAGCGTAGCCGTTTTTCAGGCGGAGCGAAGGATCTGCGGTTGTTTTTGCCTTTGCCTTTTGCCCACCCAGCAACACAGAGGGTGCCCCATCCGTGCGACGTAGTTGTTTTTGTCGCACGGGTGGGATATCTACAGCCGTTGCTCTTTATAGCTTTTGCCTTTTATCTACACCCCCTGTTCCCTAATCCCTAATCCCTATTCCCTGCCTTACAATCTCCAGGAGACCATGAGTAAGAAAATAGCGTTTCTCTTTCCCGGACAAGGCTCGCAAACCGTAGGCATGGGCCGCGAACTGGCCAACCGTTTCCCCATCGCCGCCGCAACCTTCGCCGAAGCCGACGAAGCCCTCAGCTTTCCCATCTCCAAACTCTGCTTTGAAGGCCCCGAAGAAGACCTACGCCTCACCGAAAACACCCAGCCGGCCATCCTCACCGTCAGCGTAGCCGCCTGGCGCGTCCTCAAAGAGCAAGGCATCGAGCCGGCCCTGGCCGCCGGCCACTCCCTTGGTGAATGGTCCGCCCACGTAGCCGCCGGAACCATCTCCTTCGCCGACACCGTCCGCGCCGTCAAGGCCCGCGGCCGAGCCATGCAGCAGGCCGTCCCGGCAGGCGAAGGCGCCATGGCCGCCATCCTCATGCTCGACGCCGCCCAGGTAGCCGAAGCCTGCGCCGAAGCCGCCGCCGAAACAGGCCAACCCGTCGCCCCCGCCAATCTCAACTCGCCCACCCAGACCGTAATCTCCGGCGCCAAAGCCGCCGTAGAAAAAGCCGCGGAAATCGCCAAGGCCAAGGGCGCGCGCCGCGCCGTCCTGCTCCCCGTCAGCGCCCCATTCCATTGCGCCCTCATGCGGCCCGCGCAGGAAGAGTTGGACCGTGTCCTCAGCACCATCCAGCTAGACCATCCCGCCATCCCCGTAGCCTCCAACGTAACCGGCACGCTGGTAACCACCGCCGAAGAAGCCCGCACCGCCTTGATCCATCAGGTAACGAGCGCAGTAAAGTGGGTCGATTGCGTCAAGTCCCTCGCAGCCGCCGGCGCAACCACATTCGTAGAAGCCGGCCCCGGCAAAGTCCTAACCGGCCTGATGAAGCAGATCGCACCGGAACAAAAAGCGCTCAACGTAGAAGACCCCGCCACCCTGGAAAAGGCCCTGGCGGAGTTACAATCGGCCTGAGCAAGCACCCGCAACTCCCACTCCGAAGCGTGTCATTCAGGCACGCATCGCTTATTTGATCTGTCACCCTTGAGCAACCAGCTCAACCCCACCACCGCCGTGTTGACCTGCCAATGCCTACCCATTCATGCGCGAGAAAGGCGCGCATGAATGAGGCACCCAAATTATGGGTGGGCCACCTGCCTGCTCAACTTTGGGATATAGCCTATGAGGTCGCCGTGAAAGGAGATCAGCCGTGAAATATGCACAAAAACTGTCAAGACGATACTTCTTATCCAAAGCCGGATGGTTGATCCTCTTGCTTGGAATGCCAACGTTCTGATAGTCGGATCTACTGCCCTTTCGGAATCACTCTAGGTTGTGGCACAATCGCTCCCGGCAGGCGGTCAGCAAGGCGCCCCACTGTCCAGTCATATCCGCCGGTTGGATCACCAGAAACATAGAACCAAACCGGGTCTGTGCGTTCCAAACCATGTTGCCCACGAAGGACGAATTCCGCCTTCGCTTCCTGAAATGAACCGGTGAGCAAACCTTCGCAGTCGTATGAAGTGGACATGAATGTTCCAGGAAGCAGTACCGGCGGACCAACGAGGTCGCTTGTTCGGACAGATGTTCTGGGACTCGTAGCGGTGATAATTATTTGATGAACGAAGAAAATAGTGCTTCCGAGATTGAAACACTTGAACACGATTTCGGGGCCATCCTCCCGTTTACCGATTTCAACCGCTACCTTCGGCTTTGCATCTTCAACTCTAAGTTGATTTTCACGCTCCCATCTGCTTTTTTGCTCTTCAGTTCTGGCGTCATCCTCCCGTTTCCAACGCTCTCTCTGTTCTTTGCCTTTTGACCGGCTATCGCAATACATAATGACAGTAGCGATAACCAGCAAGAAGGTAGCAAGGACCAGAACCCACGTCGCAAGGGTTATATATTTTTCCCCTATCAGCCAATCAGGAAGCGCTAACGCCACAAGCATCATTTATTCTCCGTCCACATTGAGTGCCGCCGGGTGCCCCATCCTTGACGCAGTTGTATCGCGTCAAGGGTGGGATAGCAATCCTCCACCCCTCCCACAAAAAATCTTCCCGAATTTTGCAAAGAATTACGGGCGAATATGCCACACTCAAATCAGCAGTAAAAAACCACGGCCCGATTCCCACCGGAACCGGGCCATTCCATTTTCATCGAAAGGAGCACAAATCTGAATCAATAAGTGTCAATAAGTCGCGGTTAAGGCGCACTTAAGACACACTTTTTCTCAACTCAAAATCACCTGTAACCACAAGCAATCAAATATGTTAAAGGACAGGACAAGTCGAAAAAATGCAAAAAACTGCCTCTCCAGCACCCGGCTGCACCAAACCCAGTGCATTTTTGCCACACCCTGGCTACTTGTACGATTCCGGATCGATCTCCACATCCGGCGGCGCGTAGCTCAGCGTGCCGTCGTGCGGGTCGTACTCCAGGTTCAGCGCCTTGCTCTTGCGCCCGTTGATGAGGATCGCCATCAGCAGCGAGTTGCCGTACATCCGCGCCGCCGCAATCCGGTGCGACTGAATTACGCCGTAGTCGTTGTCCGGGCTCGTCGGACCCCAGTCTTCCTCAAAGCGCGGGAAAGGATAGATCGCGTGCTGCGCCGGATGCTGCTGCCAGTCCTTGTCGTGCGTCCAGATGCCGTAAGCGGCAGCCAGGTCGTTGCGCTCCACCGCCGCCAGAAAATGATTCGCCGCCGAGCGCCCAAAGAAGTGATTCGGCCAGTTCCAGGGCCAGTCAATCGGCTGCCCGGAAACGAACCAGCTAGCAATGAACAGCACCACCACCGTGCTAAAGGCGCTCCAGCCAAGAATGCGATTCCGCCGCGCCCTGGCCTCGTCAAACGCCGGCGCATCCAGCAGTGTCATGGAAGCAAACTCCTATCAAAAGAGGAACAGGAAGACTATAAAAAACTGCACTCTCTTTAGTTTAGACACCAACACCCGATCTTCGGTTCCTACGCCCGCAAAGAGTCAGACACGGTAATTAGCCACTACGCGCACAACAGTTCCATCCGCGCCGAACTCCATGAATTCGCCGGTCCGGGTGCCTATCTGGTTCTCGTAATAAAGCACAACGCTCGAAAGCCCCTGCATCACATCCACCAGCGTGAACCGCGCGCTCGGATAAAGCTCAAGCCCCCGCCGAAAATAGCTCCGCAGCGCTTCTTTTCCGCGCACCGTGCCGGAAGCATCTCCGGTCACCTTAGTCGCCACCGGAGAAACAAGCACAACATCGGAAGAGTAATGAGCCAGAATGCGCTCCAGATCATGCGCATTCCACGACTCAATCCACTCCTTAGCAAACTCTCTCGCGTCCATCCGCAATCTCCCCCTTCGATCACCGAAACAACCTAGGTTGTATCCACATATAGGCAGAGTGAAAAGAAAGGGATTGTCCTGCTGAGCGAAGTGTCCGGGGGTGCCAACTCACCACGACTGCTGGGTGCCCCAGGTCTCGATTTTGAGACCTGGGATACCGAAATGCCCAGGATTCCCTGATCGCCTTCCTACCTACCTATATGTCGATACGGCCTAATCCCTGCTGTACTGATTCCGTTCCTTTTCCCGCTGCCGTTCAACCGCCAGCTCAATCAGCCGCGTAATCAGGTCGCGGTACTTGATTCCCGTCGCTTCCCACAGCTTGGGATACAT
>JASHPD010000301.1 GCA_030038315.1 Acidobacteriaceae bacterium | reverse complement strand
CAGCAGCACCGGCGCGGTTGGCTGCGGCGCGGCCTGGGCGGCAACGGCTGCGGCGCCCCAAAGCAGCGCCCAGGCAAGAGTGAAAAATGGCACAGTATAACGCCGGAACCGCATAAATTTCCCGTGCATAGCATCCTCCACCTGCGGGAACATCTTGAGGGGGCTGACAGAATACTTCGGATGCAAGAATACGCCATCGAAACCGGTTCTTGTTCCTCCTTGAATCCCCGAATCGACAGCAAAACCGGAGAGCGGCATCCGGCTGGACGCACGCTTCTCCGGTTTTGTTCAAGACAGCTTTGTTTCAAACAAGGCTATAGCGGTTTTCCAGTTGCTGTAGAACGAAGCCGCAACTGCTAAGTGGCTTTTTCCTTAAGGAAAAAGCCACCTTGCACCACGCTTGAAATGCCTCATACGAACTGGAAAACCGCTCTAGAAGTTCAGCGTCACCTTCGCCGTCAGCGCCCGCGGCGTCACATAGTGCGTGCCGCTGAAGGTCGAAAGAAAGTTGTAAAGCGCATACTTGTTCGCCACGTTGATCGCCGTCAGGTCCAGGTTCACCTTGTAGTGGTCGGCGCGGAAGACATTGTCCTTGCCCACGGACAGGTCGAAGAGGCTGCGCGGCGCAACGCGCGGCGGGTTGTGGTCGTTGTCGCCCGTTCCCGGCGCGGGAACATTGATTAAGCTGGATTTGAGCTGCGAAGCCTGGCAGGCGTAGTAGCTTGTTCCGGGCAGCAGCGTGCCGATCTGGTTAGCGCCCGCGGCCTTGTCGCCGTTGCAGCTCAGCCCCGCCTGGAACTCCTCATCCGGCGTCAGGGGAAGATAAACATTCTGCCCCGTCACCGGGTTCTTAGTCGCGGGAATGTTGTTGTCCACCAGCAGCACGGCAGGCACGCCGTTCAGCATGGCCGCCGAGCCGTCCGGCAGGAAGGAGCTATTCGGGCAGGCCGAGTTGGGATCGGTGACGTTGTAGCAAGGAGTCGATCCCGCAACAAGGCCCGAGTCGTAGCGCCAGTTGAAGCCGCCCCACAGATTGTTCAGCCAGCCGTTGTTATGCACCGTGTACTGCAGGTGCGTGGTCTCGTTGAACTTTTCATCGTGATCGATGCGGAAGGGATAGCCCACGGCAGCGCCGCCCGTCGCGCCCGCCCCGGCCACCTGCGGCGGAAAGAAGCGCGCAGCCACCGAAGACGTAACGAGATAAGCGCTGAACCCGTGATCCTCCGGCATATCCGCGCGCAGCGCGTAGCCCGGAATCTTCGAGTTGTGCCAGTCAATCGGGAAGGTAATCGGCGTATTGCCCAGCACGCTGAAGTCGAAGGCGTTGTGCGTGTACTTCCAGATGTACTCGCCGCTCACCACCGCGTGCTTGCCGAAGGCCTGTTGCAGGCTGGCGTGGAACTCGTTGCGGAAGCCCGGCTGCAGTGTGCCGGAAACGCCGGGAGCGCAGGCCAGCAGCGGAGAGAGCACAGCGTCCGAGCAGCCCTGGCTGGAAAGCACCAGGTTTTCATTAAACGGCGTCTCCAGCGTGCGCGCATAAGAAACGCTCGCAACCGTGCCGGTGGGCTTGACGCGATAGGCAACACCGAGGCGCGGCTCAGCCTGGCTTGCAACGGTCAGGCCGTTGTACATATCGCCGCGAATGCCCACGTTGGCAGTCCAGTTGCCGACCTTGATCTGGTCCTCGATGTACAACGCCAGTTCCTTCACGTCGGTATGGCCAAACCAGTAGTACTCCGATCCGCCGCGCGTCAGGTCATAAGGCGCAAGCACCGGAAGATAGTTCCCGTTCGCCTCATTGGTCGTGCCATTGCAGTCCGTCGGGCTGGCGTAGCCGGCCACGGGATTGCCGTCCATGTCCACGCAAGGCGAGTTATAGAGGTTCCACACAATGCCCAGGCTGTCATGCTCGCGCAAAAAAGTCTGGCCATATTGAACGCCGGCTTTGATGTTGTTGATCCCCTTGTTGTAGGAGTAATCGGCGTGCACCGCCGCATTGGTCAGAGTGCGGTACTGCGCAATCGACGACGTCTGCAGGTTCGAGGCGCCGAAATCCGCCAGAGGGTCCGCGCTCGGGAAATAGTCGTACATATCCTTGCGGACAAAAGCGCCCACGTTGAGCACCGAGTTGTTGCTCACGATGTGCGTATACGTCGGCGAGATATTGAAGGTGTTGATCTTCGAGCCCTGGTCGGCATCGCCCACGTCGCCGAAGGTTGGGGTCGCGCTGGCGCCGGTATTGTCGATCACGTTCTGCACGCCGAGGTTTTGGAACGCATTCGGCGTCTGGAACCACGAGCGGCTGTAATTCAGGTCCAGGTGGATCGAGTCCATCGGAGTAAAGCCGTAATCGACGCGGTCAAAGTAGTTCATCTCGTTGCCCTTGTCGTGGAAAACGGTGAACTCCGGCGCATCCAGAAAGCGCCCCGTGTTCAGGCCGTCGGCTTCAAGAAAGTTGCCCCAGTTCTTCCCGCCGTAGGAAACATCAAAGCCGCCATTGGCTGAGCCAAACGAACCATAGGAGGAGTAAATGTCGCCCGTAGGCTTGGTCACGCCTTCGCCGGAGCGGGTCGTGGCCACAATCACCAGGCTGGTCTTGTCGCCGTACTCCGCCGGCGGCGCGCCGGAGATCACCTCAATCGACTGAATCGAGTTTGAAGGAAGCTGGTTGGAAAAAACCTTGCTCTGCTGGTCGGTGATCGACTGCCCGTCGATCGAAAACGAGTTCGAGGCATGATCGCCGAGTCCGTGAAAAAGCCCATTCGAGTCCGCCGCAACGCCCGGCGAGGACTCCGTCACCAGAGAGCTGAGCGACGAGGACTGGCTTTCCAGCGGTACCTTCACGAACATCAAGCGGTCCACGTCCGTGTGGAAGGTCGGATCGTTCTCGACCAGGTCGCCGGCCGTCGATTCCACCGTCACCGTCGAGCTTGCCGACTGCACCTGCAGAACAAGTTTGAGATCGAGCCCGACGGCCGAGCGGATCTCCGCGCTCTGCCGCAGCGGCGAGAATCCCTTGGCCGTAGCCGTGAGCTGATAGACATTGAAAGGAACGTTCGGAATGGTGAACTGGCCGGTCGCATCGCTGGTTACCGTGCGGCTGAAACCGCTGACGGCATCCAGCAGATGAATGGAAGCGTTGGGAATGACGGCCCCGGTAGGGTCGGTCACCGTGCCGCGAATCGTGCCGGCACTGCCGGACTGCGCGGCGCAGTAGCCTGCGCCGGCAAGAACGAAAGCGAGTACAAAGACGATGCGGCGATGTGCGCCGCGAAGAAACGGCATCATGGTCTGCTCCGGAAAAATGTGCGCCTGCGCCACGCGGGCACGACGCGCGCTGAAATGCGGAAATACAGGCCGGATCGCAATCCGCTGCGTCGCGTGTGCCAACACGTGCGGCGGCGGATCTGGCTGGAAATCAAGCTAGCAAGCGTGCGGAAGCAGAAGGGAAGATGGAGGCGGACGGATGAAGATCGTGGGATGCCAGGCGCGCTGCGCCTCGCGCACTTCCGGCGCAGGCGCAGGCGCGCCCATCTCCACCAGAACGATGACCACCACGGCCACGCTGGCCGGCACCACGGAGTGCATCACTACGCACAGCGGGCAATGGTCGGCGTCGGACTCATGCTGATGAACGTGAACAACCTGGATCACCGAGAGCAGAAGCACCAGGAAAATGCACACAGCCACCATCACCGCAAAGTGGCGCGGTATATGCGGTCGGGTGTGCCGGTATCTGCTCAAGGAAAGCTCCGTTCTAATCAGCATACACAGGTTTTTATGAATAGGAAATGCAACAGGATGCGCGATAACCAACAGTTTGGACGCCAACACGTCTAAAATGTGAGGGATCGAAAGCTATCTCATCCATAGCTTTGCCGCCGCAGATGCCGCGGAAGATGGCTCTCACGCAGCCTGCCGGAGCCAAAACAGCATCCATGAGATAGCTTTTCAAAGGGGGATGCGATGAAAGGCTTCATCGTGCGCGCAATAGCGCCTGGGATTTTGGCCTGCGCGCTTGCCGCCGCGCCCGGCGCGTGGGCGCAGGCGCAGCAGCCGTCGCCGCAGCCCCTGCCGCTCAAATCCGAAGTTCCAGCCACGGGCCATAATCTCCGCCTGATTCTCAAGGACGGCAGTTACCAGATCGTGACCCGGTACGAGATCGTCGGCGACCGCGTGCGCTACATCTCCGCCGAGCGCGGCGGCGACTGGGAAGAGCTGCCCGTCTCGCTCGTCGATTGGGACGCGACGCGCAGGTGGGAGCGCGACCACGCCGAAGCCGCGGGCGATGCGTCGCCGGCCATGAAAGAAGCTGAGGAGATCGACAAGGAAGAAGAAGCCGAGCGCGAAGAACAAAAGGCGCGTATGCCGGAGGTAGCGCCGGGCCTTGAGCTGCCTGACGAAGATTCGGTTTTCGTGCTGGACACCTATCACGGAACGCCGGAGCTGGTGGAGCTTATGCCCAATGAGCTCGCCGTGGACGCGCGGACGCACAAGGGCATGAGCGTCTTCAATCCGCTCGCCGGCCGCCGTGAGGCCATCGAGCTGCCCGGCGCTCATGCCAAGGTGCACCTGCACGTGGACGACCCTGCAATCTATCTCTCGCTCAATGTAACCGGCGGCACCGACGAAGTGACCGGGCACGCCATCACCGTAAAGACCATCGGAACCCCCGACGCGGTCAACGGCAAGCATGGCGCGTATTCGGCGCAATCCAGCTTCGCCATTGTGCGCGTCGATGAGCGGCGCGCCGTGCGCATCGTCCACGCGATTCGCCTTAGCTCCACGGGCGCTGTCCTTTCTGACGAAGACGTCATCCCCGCCAGGGTAAAAGTGATGCCGGGCAAACACTGGCTCAAGGTCACTCCCGCGCAGACGCTCACCATCGGCGAGTACGCGCTGGTCGAAATCATCTCTCCCACGGAGATCAATCAAACAGTCTGGGACTTCGATGTAAACCCGGCACTGGGCGACAACCCAAGCTCGCTCGGGCCGATCCTGTCGCAGCAGAATTAAAGGAGTTTTGGTATGCGAATGCACAACCCGGCACATCCCGGAAGGCTTTTGAGCTATTACCTGGAAGGCCGCACTGTAACAGGGGTCGCCCGGCACCTGGGTGTAACCCGGCCGGCTCTCTCGCGCGTTCTGAACGGCAAGGCCGGTATTTCGGCGGATATGGCGCTGCGCATCTCGGAGGCCTTTGGCACCGAGCCGGATTTCTGGCTTCGGCTACAGGCGCAGTACGACCTTAGCGCAGCCGCAAAGAAAAGACGCGGCAAAGTGAAGCCTCTTCCGCAAGTCGCTGCGGCGTAGGCTCAGCCTTCCGGCGCCGTTCGCCGTGCGAACTTGAGCCTCCGCTGCTCCCACTCCTCGCTCGAAAAGATGCGCGGCCCCACTTCGATCAGCCGCGGCATCATGTTGAAGACCGCAACGCGCGTCCACGGCCGGCCATCCCGCGTGCGAAAGCCGCTCTCATTCAGCGCGCTCACGATATTCGAGTAGGAAAAATCCTGCGCCAGCAGGTCCATCATCAGCAGCAGAGCCTGGTTCTCGCCGGGATCGACCTCAAGACGCTTGCAATCGTCGGAGATGCGCAGCCCGTAAGGAATCTCCTCGCTGAAAACGCCAGCCGAATGGCCCTCCGAGTCCGGCAGCTCGCGCCGCCATTCGATCGAAACCATCTGCCATCCCGCCGCCATCCGCTGCTCGATAACCTGCGGGCTGAAGATCCCGGAAACCACATCGCGCATCCGCTCAAAATACGCCATAGCCGCCTCCCCAGGTTGATGCAACACACGCGAAAGCGAGCAATCCCATTGCCACAGCGGCAAATTGTACAACTGCTTGCGCTGCAATCATCAACATGCGCAAGCCTTCTTACGCGCAGCGAACAGAATGTCCATTTCCGCAACCCCTGTCCGCTTCCGGACAAAGCGGACAGTCTACTCACGCACGGCAATGCCCAGCGCCTTCATCTTGCGGTAGAGATGGCTGCGCTCCAGGCCGAGCAGCTCCGCCGCGCGGCTGATGTTGCCACGGACCTCTTCAATCTTCTTGAGAATGTAATCCCGCTCGTAAGCATCCCGCGCCTGCTGCAACGTGGAAAAATCCTCCGTGGTGCGCGCGCCGGCCTTGTGCGTCAGCGGCGGCAGATGCTTGCGCTCGATGCGCAGCACGCGCGGATTGAGAATCAGCACACGCTCAATGACATTCTTCAGCTCGCGCACATTGCCCGGCCAGTGGTACTGGCTCAACGCATCGAGCGCCTCCTCGGTAATCTCCATGCGCGGCCGGCCATACTCGCGGCCAAACTCGTTCAAAAACTCGCGCACCAGCAGGGGAATGTCCTCCCTGCGCTCGCGCAGCGCCGGCACAAAGAACGGAACCACATTGAGCCGGTAAAAAAGATCCTCGCGAAAATTTCCCTTGGCAATCTCGTCCTCGAGATTCTTGTTCGTCGAAGCAATCAGCCGCACATCCACGCGAATCGGCAGCGTGCCGCCGACCGGCGTAAACGACTGATCGTCAAGCGCGGAAAGCATCTTCGACTGCGTCTTGAGGCTCATATCGCCCACTTCATCCAGAAAGAGCGTTCCCCCGTCGGCGCGCTCCAGCGTTCCGCGCTGCTCCGGCAATCCGCCCGGCTGTACCCCATGACGATAGCCGAAAAGCTCCGCCTCGATATGCGCCTCGGGAATTGCCGCGCAATTCAGCTCGACAAAAACACGGTCGCGGCGCAGGCTCTCCGCATGAATCGAGCGCGCAATCAGCTCCTTGCCCGTGCCGGACTCGCCATAGATCAGCACGCGCCCATTTGTCGGCGCCATCAGGCGAATCTGCTGGCGCAGCGCCTTCAGCGGCACGCTGTCGCCGGTCAACACAGAGCTCGCGCTGAACTGGCGCTTGAATTCGATATTTTCCGTGCGCAGCCGCCGCGCTTCCACCGCGTTTTTCAGCACAATCAGCGTGCGGTCAATCGAGAGCGGCTTTTCCAGAAAGTCATACGCGCCGAGCTTGGTCGCCTTCACCGCCGACTCAATCGTCCCGTGGCCGCTGATGATGACCACCTCCGGCCGCGTCTCCAGCGGCAACCGGCGAATCTCCGCCAACACATCGAGGCCATCCCGATCCGGAAGCCAGATATCGAGCAGCACAGCATCATACGGCGCGTCCTCAATCAGCGCCTTGGCCTCGGCCGCGGTCGCGGCGCTGGCTACTCCATACCCCTCTTCGCGCAGAATCTCTTCGAGCGAGGATCGAATCTCTGCTTCATCATCCACAACCAGAATGTGGTTCATCCACGGGCTTCCTTCACGGGTTCAGCGTCCGATGCGGCCTGCATAGAGGATTCGATGAGCGGGATGCTCAAAAGGAAGCGCGCGCCTTTGGGCAGATTGCTTTCCGCGCGGATGGAGCCGCCATGTTCCTGCGCGATCTTGGCTGCAATCGAGAGCCCAAGCCCCGTGCCGCGATGCTTGGTTGAATAAAACGGCAGGAAAAGCCGCTCGCGGATTTCGTCGGTCAGCCCGTGGCCCGTGTCGGCAACGGCAACCTCGACCGCGGAGCCATCCTCGCTGAGCGCCGTCGAGATGCTGAGCACACGCAGCAGGCTTCCCTGCATCGCCTCGGCCGCGTTGTCGATGAGATTGGCGAGCGCGCGGCGAATCGCCTCGGGATCGGCAAAGACCTGCGGCAGGCTCGGCGCAAAATCGAGCTTGACCTCGATGCCTTCCAGCCGTCCGGCAAAGAGCGCCAGCGCTTCATCCGCAATACGGTTCACGTCGCAGGCGCGCGGCTGCGGCGCGGGAAACTGCGCCAGCGCGGCAAACTGATCGACCAGCATCCGCAGCGTGCCCACGCAGCCCAGAATCACTTCGCTGCACTTGCGGATGACGCTCGGCGAATCCGGCTGGACACGATCCAGATGCCGCGCAATGCGCTCGGCCGAAAGCGCAATCGGCGTGAGCGGATTCTTGATCTCGTGCGCCACGCGCTGCGCCACCTCCTTCCACGCAAGCTGGCGTTGCGCGCGCAAAAGCTCCGTCGTATCTTCCACCACCAGCACGGTGCCGAACGCCGTGCCTATCTCGCCCGCGCCCAGATCCGCGCCCAGATCGAGCCGCGCGCTCGTCAGCGCCAGGTGCATAATGCGCCCGCCAGCGTGCAGCTCGATCTCCGTCGAGGCCGCGCCCATGCGATGCCCGCGCCGGATGATCGCGGCAAGCTCGGCGGCATACTCGGCGGGCAGCAGCGACTCAATCCTGCGCCCGCGCAGAATGGTGTCTTCACTCTGCCCAGTCAGCACCGCAAACGCGCGATTCGCCTGCAGCACCCGCCCCGAGCCGTCCAGCGTAACCACGCCGCTCGGAATTGTCTCGACAATCGTCTCCAATTCGCGCCGGCGCTCTTCAATCGCCTGGTTCGCGGCCGTCAACTGCGCCGAAGAGCTCCGCGCCGCACGCCGGCTGCTCTCAAGGTCCGCAGCCATCCGGTTAAACGAACCAACCAGCTCGCCCATCTCGCCCGTAGCCACCACCCCGATGCGTTGCTCGTACTTGCCCGCGGCAATCTCGTTCATTGCGTCGGCCAGCGCTTCCACAGGCCGCGTCACCTGCCGGGAAAGAAAGACCGCGAGCCACACGCTCGAAAAGAAAATGAAGACGGTAATGAGCAGAAGGAGCAAAATGAAGTTGTCCCGGATGCGGTTGCGCAGGCGGAAGAGTTTCCAATACCGCTCCGCTCCGGCGCGAATGCGCATGGCTGTCTCGCTCAAGCCTTCCGGCATGGGTAGCGCCACCAGCACCACCTTGCCCGAGCCGGTGGCGGAAACGCCAAGCGCATATTGCTGTCCGGCAATCTCCACCATCGGCTCTTCACTGCGCCGCGCCGCCGCAAGCAGGCTGGCGGAAAGCGGTTTGCGCAGCGGCGCCGGCTGTCTGCTGCCTGTTTCATCGATCAGCGGCAGCAAAATCGCCAGGCTTGTCTCTGAAGGCGCCTGAAAGCTGGCAATCGGTTTCATGTCTTTGCCGTAGACAATCGTGAAGCCGCCGTCCAGCGTGATGCGGTGCGAGCCCAGCACGTCCTGCAACTCGCTCAGCGCGCGGTCCGGCGCGCCGGATGCGGCAATCGACTCGGCTTCCACGCGCGCATTGCTCGCCACATACTGCGCCAGCTCGCGCACCACCTGCGCCGAATCGTCATGCAACTGCGAGGTGTTCGGCGAAAACCATCGATCGATCGTCCGGTTCATGAACTGAAAGCTGAACAGGAACATCAGCGCGGCAGGCGTCAGCGCAATCAGCATTGCGCCGAGAATCATCCGCGTGCGCAGCCGCGCTCCCAGCGCGCTCGAACCCTGATCGGCATAGAGCTTGAGCAGGTTGCGCAGCAACAACATCAGCAGCGCAATCAGCAGAAGAAAAAGAACGACGGTGAAGGCCGTAAAGGCCAGCGTCTCACCTGCCGTGTCGGGGTTCAAAAAGCTGATGCTCGAGGTGTTCCACCACTGGAGCGCGCCCAGGAGCACAAACACGATCAGCAGCCCGCCCGCAAGCAGGTAAACAAGGCGCAACCGTAAATCGCGCACCGGGAACATGGGCAGATTATAGAACTGCAAGGGAACAGGGATTAGAAAAAGCCTTTGACCGCAGCTTTACTTGTCTATGTCGGCAAGCAACCATTGCTTGCGCAGAGCAAAGCCGCGAATCTCTTCGGATTCGCGGCTTTCGTTTTAACGCTCGTTGCGTCCGATGCTAATCCCTAATCCCTAATCCCTGTTCTACGCCAGCACCGTCGCCGCCGGCGTCCATTCGCGCTTCTGGCTTTCCGCCACGCCGCGATAGGTGAGCTTGCCGAGATACGTGTTCAACCCCTCGGCAAAACCGGCGTCCTGCCTGAGCGCTTCCCGCGCACCGAGGTTCGCCAGCCGCAGCAGGTAAGGGAAGGTTGCATTGGTCAGCGCCAGCGTGGAGGTATGCGGCACCGCGCCCGGCATGTTCGTCACGCAGTAGTGCACCACGCCATCCACCACATAGCTCGGGTTCGAGTGCGAAGTAGGCCGCGCCGTCTCCACGCATCCGCCCTGGTCGATCGCCACGTCCACAATCACCGCGCCCTTCTTCATCTTCGCGACCATCTCGCGCGTCACAATCTTCGGCGCCGTCGCGCCGGGAATCAGCACGCCGCCAATCACCAGGTCGGCCTCGCGCGTGGCCTGCGCCACGTTGTAGCTGTTCGAAGCCAGCGTATAAACGCGCCCGTTGAAGATATCGTCAATCTCGCGCAGCCGGTTCAGGTTCAGGTCCACCAGCGTAACCTTCGCGCCAAAGCCCAGCGCGATGCGTGCCGCATTGGTGCCCACAATGCCGCCGCCGATGATCGTCACATGCGCCGGAAGCACGCCCGGAACGCCGCCCAGCAGAATCCCACGCCCGCCTTTTTCCTTTTCGAGATACGTCGCGCCCACCTGCACGCTCATGCGGCCCGCAACTTCGCTCATCGGCGTCAGCAGCGGCAGCGTGTTGTTGCGATCGCGCACCGTCTCATAAGCAATGCCGATCACCTTCGCATCGAGCAGCTTCTGCGTCAGCTCCGGCACCGGCGCAAGGTGCAGATAGGTGAAAAGCGCCAGCCCTTCGCGGAAGTACGCATACTCGCTCTCGATCGGCTCCTTCACCTTCGTGACAATCTCGCTCTTGCCCCACACATACCCGGCATCGCCCACAATCTCCGCGCCGGCCTCCTGGTACTCCGCATCGGAAAATCCCGACTGCGCGCCGGCATTGGTTTCCACCAGCACCTTGTGGCCGGCTTCCGTCAGCGCCTTCACGCCCGCGGGAATAATGGCGACGCGCGCCTCGTGATCCTTAATCTCTCTGGGAACTCCGACGATCATTTTTGTGCTCCTGTGAGGTGGGTGAGCAAGCATAAATTACGATCGGCGCCGCGCCGAAGTTACATCGATCTGGGGAGGGCCGATTCGGCGCGGCGCATGGTACTGTGCATCGATGAAATGAATGTAATGCGAAATCCGTGGTCGATGTATGCAAATTTCGTGATAAAACTCCTTCATGGGAACAAAACCTGCCAAGTCTAGCAGTACAACGCACAAATTAAGCGAAGAACTCTCCCAGATTGGTTTAGATGAACTCGATGCGGCAATTCTGCGCGTTCTTGAGTCGAATGCCCGTGCAACGAACTACGATGTCGGCGAGGCCGTTGGGCTCTCAGCTTCCGCCGCCTCGCGGCGTATTCAGGCGCTGGAAGCTACGGGAGCCATTCGCGGCTACCGCGCCATAGTCGATGACCGCCTGCTCGGCCGGCAGATGACGGTCTTCATCCGTATCACGCTGGAGCGGCAATCCGCCGCGGTCCTCGGCGCGTTTGAGACTGCTGTGCGCCGCATCCAGGGCATCGTGAGCTGCCACCTGATGGCCGGCCAGTACGATTACATGCTCATCGCGCGCGTGGCCGACATCGACGACTACGGCCGCCTGCACCAGAACGATCTCTCCCGCCTGCCCGGCGTCACACGCATCGAAACCAGCTTTGCGCTGCGCGATGTGATGGAAACGCGCCGGAGATAAATCTCGCGGCCACGCGTAACTTTGCGTTAGTCTTGGATGCACGCACGATATGAACTCATCGCGCCGCAATCTGCGCGCGTGCCGTAGAAGACTGCCGGCTCCCCACGGCAGCCGCGCAGTCTGCTTCATCTGTATTTCCAAGGAGAGCCCATGCCGCACCGCTTGCATTCGCGTCTTCGCCTTTGCTGTTTAGTCATTGGCACACTGCTCTTAGTGCTGCGTTTCGCCCCCGCCCAGGCCGACGCCCAGTTGCCCACACCCGTTTCCGTACTCGGGCACACACCCGGCGACGATTTCTACCTCGCCGACTACGAGGACACCGTCCGCTACTTCCACGCACTGGCCGCTGCGGACCCCGCGCGCATGAAGATGTTCACCGTGGGCAAGAGCACCGAGGGCCGCGACATCGAGATTGCCGTCATCTCTTCGGCAGACAATATCGCGCACCTCGATGAGATCAAGCAGGCCGCCGCGCAACTGGCCAAAGCAACCGATCTCAACGACGAATCAGCACTCGCTCTGGCACGAAGCACCAAAGTCATCGTGCACATTGACGGCGGCCTGCACGCCGACGAAGTCGCCGGCCCGCAGCACACCATGATGCTGGCCTACAAGCTGCTCTCCGCACAAAACGATCCCGAAATCGACGCCATCCTCAACAATGTCGTGCTCGTGCTCTGGCCCACGCTCAACCCCGACGGGCAGGACATGGTGGTGCACTGGTACCGCCGGAACGTGGGCACCAAGTACGAAGTCAGCCCCATGCCCTGGCTTTTTCAAGATTACGTGGGTCACGACAACAACCGCGACGGCTACATGCTCAACATGAAGGAAGAGCAGGTCGTCACTAAAACGCAACTCGAATACAACCCCGTTATCTTCTACTGTCAGCACCAGACCGCGCCCTTCCCAGCGCGCATCTGGGTTCCGCCGTTTTCCGATCCGATCTCCTCGAACATCAGCCCCTACGTGCGAAGCTGGCTCAACGTCATCGGCACCAACATGACGGCTTACCTCAACGCGCACAACATGCCCGGCGCCATCTCCGAGTCGCGCTTCGACAACTGGTACGCGGGCTTTATGGATTGGGCGCACGTCTTCCGCAACGAAATTTCATTCTTTACGGAAACCGCGCTCTACGAATACGCCACGCCGCGCTTTTACACCGTCGACGAATTTCCCAAGCCGTTCCAGGATTTGCGCGCGCTCAGCATGTACTCGACGCCGTGGGAAGGCGGCTGGTGGCATCTACGCGATGCCGACAATTACATGATCGGCGCCGACATGTCCGTGCTGGATCTGTCGGCAAAGAACCGCGAGACGCTGCTCTACAACCGCTACCAGGCCGCGCGCGACAACATTGCGCACTACAGCAAAGAGCCGCCCTTCGCCTACGTCATCTCCGACAAGCAGACCGACACGCCGGAAGCCGCCCAGTTGGCGCAAATCATGATCAAAAACGGCCTCGACGTGTACGAGACGAAAGATGGCTTCACCGCAAACGGCGTGAGCTATCCGGCCGGCTCGTGGGTCATCCCCATGGATCAGGCTTATTCCGCGATGGCCAAGGAACTCTTCGAGCGGCAGAAGTATCCTGATGAAATCGAACTGGGCACCTCGAAGGCCGTCGATCTGCCCTACGACGTAACCGGTTGGACGCTCCCCTTGCAAATGGGTGTAAACGTGGACGCAGTGACCGATCCCTTGCAGCCCGCGCAAAGAGAGCTCCTCGTAAAGATCGGCAAAGCCGATCCGCCGGCAGCTTCCGTCGAAGGCACAGGAACAGTCTTCGCTGTGAGCCATCGCGTTAACGCGGCCTTTTCGCTGGTCAATGAAGCGCTCCAATCCGGCGCGGAAGTTTCGCTCGCGCAGGAGCCTGTCAAAACAGCCGAAGGCCCGGAGACAGGCGCGTTCCTCATCCGCGGACTCGATCGCGGCAAGCTCGAAGCGCTCGCGCAGAAATATGCTGTTGACGCGGTCGCCGTCGCCGCGCCGTCCAAAGCGTTACCGATCAAAAAAGCGCGCGTGGGCCTCTATCGCCCGTGGGAGCCGTCGATCGATGAAGGCTGGACGCGCTGGGTTCTCGAAAACTACAACTTCCAGCCGAAGAGCCTCTACAACGCCGACATACACTCTGCAAACCTGCGCAGCCGCTATGACGTAATCATTCTGCCCGACATGTCCTCGCATCAGATGATGAACGGCTTCGGCATCGGGATCGTGCCCGGCCAGTACGCAGGCGGTATCGGCCAGGACGGCCTCAACAACCTGCGCGAGTTCGTGCGCGAGGGCGGCACGCTAGTCGCATTCAACCGCACGGCCAATTCACTGATCCCGCTGCTCTCACTGCCCGTCGAGAACATCATCGAAGGCGCAAAGTCTGATCGCTTCTTCTGCTCCGGTGCGCTGCTTCGCACCAATCTCGAACACGCCGATCTGCCCGTCAATTATGGCCTTCCCGACTCGCCTGTCGTAATGTTCCAGAGCGGACCGGCCTTCGCGGCACTGCCCGGCGCGCATGGCGCCGTGCTCGCACGCTACCCAAAAGAAACCAACCCTCTTGAGAGCGGCCTGCTGCTTCACCCCGAAGCGATTGAAGGCAGCGCCGCAGCCGTCGAGCTTGCCTATGGACAAGGCCGCATCGTTCTCTACGGCTTCAAGCCGCAGTTCCGCGCCCAGTCGCACGCAACCTACAAGTGGTTCTTCAACGAGCTCTATTCCTACGACCATCCCGATCTTCCCGAAATGCCGGCAATCGCGCCCGTAAAAGCCGAATCCGCAAAGACGCCGCAAACCGCAACAGAAGACGATGATGACAGCCCCCAACGATAGGCCAAAACTCCGCCAAACAACAACGGCCAGAGCAGCAACGCTCTGGCCGTTTGTATGTGCGCCTTAAAAATCATCACGCCATCGTCAAACGCGCGCTTCCCCACAAGTCGATGCCGGAATCGACGGCGTACTTATCGATCTCAGCAAGCTCTTCCCTCGTGAAATCGAGCCTCTTGAGCGCATCGAGCGAGTTGTCGAGCTGCTCCACATTGCGCGCGCCGATCAGCGCTGAAGTCACACGCGAGTCGCGCAGCACCCACGCAATGGCAAGCTGCGCCAGCGACTGCCCGCGCCTCTTCGCAATCTCATGCAGCGCCCGCGCACGGCCAATGTTCTCTTCACTCAGGAATTGCTTCAGCATAGATGAGCCCTCGACCGAACCGCGCGAGCTCTCCGGCACACCGTTGAGGTATTTATTCGTCAGCAGCCCCTGCCCCAGCGGCGAAAACGCAATGCAGCCCGCGCCGACTTCATCAAGCGTCGCCAGCAACCCATCTTCAATCCAGCGATTCAGCATCGAATACGACGGCTGGTGAATCAGCAGCGGCACGCCCAGGCTCTTCAAAATCGCAGCAGCCTCGCGCGTACGCTCCGGGCTGTACGACGAGATGCCCACGTAAAGCGCCTTGCCCTGCTGCACAGCACTGGCCAGCGCGCCCATCGTCTCTTCGAGCGGCGCATTCGTCCACGGCCGATGCGCATAGAAGATGTCCACGTACTCCAGCCCCATGCGCTTCAAGCTGTCGTCGAGCGAAGCCAGCAGATACTTCCGCGAAGCCCCGATGCCGTAAGGCCCGGGCCACATATCCCACCCAGCCTTGGTAGAAATCAGCAGCTCATTGCGCAGATTGCGAAAATCCTTGCGCAGAATCACGCCGAAATTCTCTTCCGCAGACCCATAAGGCGGCCCATAGTTGTTGGCAAGATCGAAATGCGTCACGCCGCGATCAAAAGCGCGGCGAATCATCGCGCGGCCGGTCTCAAAAACATCCGCGCCGCCAAAGTTCTGCCACAGCCCGAGCGAAATCGGCGGCAGCACAAGCCCTGAGCGTCCGCAGCGGCGAAAGATGGCATTGTCGTAACGCGAGGGATTCGGAACGTAAGCAGTTTCCATAGCTCTCCTGTTAGTGCTTCACACGTTTCTTCCAGTATCCCGGACGGCGCTTGGCGTGCGCTATGGCGATGATTTCGATTTTGCCGGAAAGCTCCCGGTAAATGACAAAGTAAGGAAAGCGTCCGAGCAGGGTTCGGCGCGTGCCGCGAAGATATTCAGCGTAGAGATGGGGATGTTTTCGCAGCGAGTTGAGAGTCGCGCGCAGCTCGGTGTCAAAATTGAGTGCGGCAACCAGGCTCTTGCCCTTGTAATACTCAAATGCCGCCTCGGCCTCAGCCCTGGCTTCCGGGTAAAACCAATAAGGCTTCATCCCTGATGTGCAATCTGTTTGAGCAGTTCACGGCGGCGGGCTTCCATTTCGGCCAGAACTACCTCGCCGGGAATTGTCTTCACCTTGCCGGAGTCGATTTCATCCAGCCGGCGTTTAATTTCCTCATCCCAGGCAGCTTCAACTTCCGCTTCGTCCTCGGCGTCTTCTTCTTCGACACTCTCATATATCCAATCCGCAAACAGAAGGCGCTGATTGGGCGGAAGCGCCAGCACGAGTTCCTGAAGTTCCTTGATAGAGTGCGCCATGGCAGAATTGTAGCGCGTTTTCAGCGTATCGCGAGCCCATACCTCAATCCAGGAAAGTAAGGTCCAGTCCAGTTCTCCGGCCCCACTGAATGCTTTCTGCCAGTTTGCCAAAGTTAGGAACTGTTGTACCTTCCGCAGGGAAGAATACAGCTAGAACGTTCGGCGACCAAATCATAAGGGAGTAAACGAGAAGCACCTTGTAAATATCTGGAAGCGCTTTTTCTTGGGTTAACTTGATACACGTCAGGCCCACCGCGTCTATTGACATCCAAGCCTGATGTTCGTCCCATGGTTTTTGCAATACTTCCAGCGGTTCCTTTCCCTCGCTTCCATAGCGTTGCACCGCAGTATGGATGGAAAACAGCATCGTTCCGTTGGATGTTTGGCAGCTAAACATATAGCTCTTTTTCTTTCTCAGGGTGCCTATGAGTTTGACTGGTCCGCCTGCTCCCCACGCTTCGTTCGCAGCAGCAACTAGCGATTCGGGCTCTGGGAATTGTGGAGTACGCAGCAAGAGAACAACGCTCGGCCAGTCGTCCTTCGCATACCGTTCACGAACACCAAAGACCTTCGATACGAAAGCGCGGATGAATTTCATCATCTTTACTCCGCATTATCAATCTGCGCGCGCTGTAGCTTATCCGAATAATCGACGTACACAGCCTTCCATGTCGTAAAGAAATCCAGCGCCTCGGAACCTTCGCGGTGGCCATTGCCGGTGTGTTTCACGCCGCCAAAGGGCAGATGCACCTCCGCGCCAATCGTCGGCGCGTTGATATACGTAATACCCGCTTCCAAATCGCGCATCGCCGCAAATGCCTTGTTCACGTCGCGCGTGTAGAGCGCCGTGGATAAGCCGTAATCAATCGAATTCGCAATTTCCACAGCCCGCTCAAAAGTATCGAACTCAATCACGCTCACCACCGGCCCAAAAACCTCCTCGCGCGCAATGCGCATCTCAGCCGAGACGCCCGCAAAGACCGTCGGCGCGAAGAAGGTGCCTTTCGCGTGCGCGCCCGCAGTCAGCGGCTCGCCGCCGAGCAACAGCTTCGCGCCTTCCGCCTTCGCAATCTGCGCATATTTCTTCGAAGTCTCAATCTGCTGCGCATTTACCTGCGGGCCCACGTCGATGCCCGCTTCGAGCCCATTGCCAACCTTGAGCTTTTTCGCGCGCTCCACAAGCTGGCCAATAAATTTGTCCGCAATTCCCTCCTGCACCAGGATGCGGCTCGTAGCCGTGCAGCGCTGCCCCGTCGTCCCAAACGCACCCCACAGCGCGCCATCGAGCGCGAGATCGAGATTCGCGTCATCGAGAACGATCTGCGCGTTTTTGCCGCCCATCTCGAGCGAGACCGGCTTGAAGTTCGCCGCCGCGCGCTGCGCAACCAGCGAGCCAATCTCGCTTGACCCCGTAAAGCTGATCGCACGCACTTGCGGGTGCTCGACGAGCGGCGCACCCGCATCCGGCCCGTAACCCGCAACGATATTGACGACGCCAGCCGGCAGTCCCGCATCCATCAGCGTCTGCACCAGGTTATAAGTCGAGAGCGGTGTATCCTCCGCAGGCTTGATGACGCACGCATTCCCCGCCACCAGCGCCGGAAAGAGCTTCCAGCTTGGAATCGCCATCGGAAAATTCCACGGCGTAATGAGCCCGACAACACCAAGCGGCATCCGCACACTCATGGCAAATTTGTTGACGAGTTCGCTCGGTGTCGTCTTGCCGAAAAGCCGCCGCCCCTCACCGGCAACGTAAAACGCCTCGTCGATCGCCTCCTGCACATCGCCGCGCGTCTCGTCCAGCACCTTGCCCATCTCGCGCGTCATCTGGCGCGCGTACTCTTCCTTGCGTGCTTTGAGCAGCTCACCCGCGCGGTAGAGAATCTCCGCGCGCTTGGGCGCAGGAACCAGCCGCCACGAGGCAAACGCCTTCTTCGCCGCAGCCACAGCGAGATCCACATCCGCCGCATTCGAGGCCGGAAACTCGCCAACGATATCCGAGTGGTCGGCGGGGTTGATGTTCAAAAAGGTCTTGTCGCTGCGCGAGGCCACCCACTCGCCGCCGATGAGATTGCAGTACGTCGTATGAGCCATGGAAACCTCGTAAAATTCTTTAAGCACGTTCGAAAAAAATTCTGCCGCGCTCAATCTGAAACCGAAACACAAAATCTTTCCTACTTTGGCACGTTTTTGCGCTCTACACGCCTTTTTTCGCCCGGGAAACGCGCTATTCTGAAAACGCGGCAAACAGTAGAGTTTACAGCACGGGGAGCAACCGCCGCCCCGACTGCCTCCGCTCCTGGCCTGTCATAAGGCTTTGTCTCTGGTCGCCGTACAATACTCCATAGAGGTAGAGCCAAATCTCCCATGTCTTTGAACGGCTATCCATCGCGCACCACGCGTTCGCACGGGCTGCGTTCGCTCTTCAGCATGTTTTCGAGCGACCTTGCCATTGACCTTGGCACGGCCAACACGCTGGTCTTCGCCGCCGGCAAGGGCATCGTGGTCAACGAGCCATCCATCGTGGCCATCAATAAGAACACCGGCGAGGTGGAAGCCGTAGGCAAAGAGGCCAAGGACATGCTGGGCCGCACGCCCGGCAACATCGTGGCCATCAAGCCAATGAAAGACGGCGTCATCGCGGACTTCAAAGTCACGGAGAAGATGCTGAATTACTTCATCCAGAAGGCGCACAACCGCAAGATGCTCGTTCACCCGCGCATCGTCATCGGCGTGCCGTCTGAAATCACGCAGGTCGAAAAACGCGCCGTCGAAGACTCGGCTTACCGCGCCAAGGCCAGTGAAGTCTATCTGGTGGAGCAGGCGATGGTCGCCGCGATTGGCGCGGGTTTGCCCATCACGGAGCCTTCGGGCAACATGGTCGTCGATATCAGCGGCGGAACGACGGACATCGCCGTCATCTCGCTCTCGGGTATTGTCTACTCGCGCTCGGTCCGCATGGCCGGCAACCAGATGGACGAGGCCATCACCAACTACCTCAAGCGCAAGTACAACCTGCTCATCGGCGAGCGCACCGCCGAGCACATCAAGATGGAGATCGGCTCGGCCTTCCCGCTAGACAAGCCGCTGACGATGGAGATCAAGGGCCGCAACCTGATTGAAGGCGTGCCGAAGACCATCGCCATCGACGACAGCGAAATCCGCGAGGCCCTCGGCGAGTGCATCGCCGTCATTATGAATGCAATCCGCGTAGCACTGGAGCGGACCCCACCCGAGCTTTCGGCGGACATCAGCGACCGCGGCATCGTGCTCACCGGCGGCGGCGCGCTCATCAAGAACCTCGACAAGCGCATCCGCGAGGAAACCGGCCTGCCCGTTTCCGTGGCCGACGATCCGCTGGCCTCGGTCGTGCTCGGCACCGGCAAGATGCTGAGCGACTTCCGGCTGCTGCGCAAGATCAAAATCGATTAAATCAGGGACCGAGGGACCAAACCACCCCAGCGAGCAAAAATCGCTCGCCGGGGACCCCGGCAGGGAACAAGGAACCAAGGAATGGCTCACGCCACACGACAGATCGTCGTTACGAACTTGATTTCAAAAGCATGTTTTTGTGCATCCAAACTGCGCAAGGGCTCGATATATCCCGATATGCTTTTTCTTGGTCCCTTGTTCCCTCGTTCCCTTGGCCCCTTTTAAACTATGGAATCCTTCTTCGTCCGATACCGGAATCTCCTGGTGCTGCTGGTGCTGCTGGTAGCGCAGATTCTCGGTCTTGCTATCCAGGTGCATCGGACGCCGGAAGGCCAGATCAGCCTCGATCCCCGCGACAGCCGCGGCGTGCGGCTGATCCGCCTGTGGGCCAACGCCATGGTTTCGCCGCCGGAGCGCGCTGCCGAGTCTTCCAAATCCGGCGTCGGCTGGATCTGGGCGAACTACTTTGACCTGCGCCATGTCCGCCAGCAGAACCAGAACCTGCAGGCCGAAGTCAATCAGCTTCGTCTGGAGCAGGCCGAGCTTCTTGAGGACGCGCGCGAAGGTCAGCGCCTTGAATCGCTCGAAGGCTTCCAGCAGAAGTATCTCTATAAGACGATCACCGCGCAGGTTATCGGCGGCAGCGGCACCGATCTCTCGCGCGTCCTCTATCTCGACAAGGGCAAGGACGCCGGCCTCGCGCGCGACATGGCCGTCATCACGCCGGACGGCATCGTAGGCAAGGTGCGCGAAGTCTATCCGCATTCAGCGCAGGTGCTGCTCATCAACGACCAGACCAGCGGCGCGGGCGTCATTCTCGAGCAGACGCGCATCCGCGGCATCCTGCGCGGCAACGCCGAAGGCCAGCCCGCCGTGGTCAACATTCTCGCCGACCAGCGCATCAAGCCCGGCGAAAAGGTGCTCACCGCCGGCGGCGATGAAATCTTCCCGCGCGGTCTGCCCGTAGGCACCATCGCAAAAATCGTGCCCGATCCGGACCGCGACGGCTTTGTACAGGCGATTGTGAATCCTGCCGCGCGGCTCAACGGTCTCGATGAAGTCCTCATCATTACCGACATCGAGCCCCACTTCAACGAGAAGCAGTTGAAAGACATGGCCAGGAGCCAGTCCGAGATGGGCTCCGAGGCCGCCGCGTTGGCCGAGCAGCAGAAGGCCGCCGAAATCCTCTCCGAGCGCCTGCCCGGCCTGACGCCGCCGAGCGCGCCTGCCCAAAACGGAGCCCAGGCAGGAGCGCAAAACGGATCGCAGAATGGAACCGGCCCCGCGAACGGCGCCGCTCCAACGCCGGCTCCTGCTCCCAGGCTGCTCACACCCGCGCATCCTGACCGCTTCACTCCCGGCTACGAGGGATCGGACAACGGCTCGGCCGGCACCGCCGCGCCCGCTGCAAAGCCGTCCACGCACCCGGCTCCTAAAAAGCCCGCCAATCCCACGGAAACGCAGCCGCAAGGAGTCCACTGATGGCGGTTATGATGGCCAACTCGCGGCGCGATATCGAGATTCACCGCTACCCGGCGATCCTGTACCTGCTCGCGCCGTTTCTCGCGCTCGTGCTCCAGGCGCTTCTGCCCCGCTGGATGGGCCGCTTCGCTTACTTCGACCTGCCGCTGATCGTCACCATCTACTTCGCGCTCGGCCGCCGCAGCCCCATCCAGGGCATGTTTCTCGGCGCGCTCGTCGGCATCTTTCAGGACGCGCTCACCCACCACGCCATCGGCATCAACGGCATCGCCAAAACCATCGCCGGTTATCTCGCCGCCTCGGTCGGCATCCGCATCGATGTGCAGAACACGGTGATCCGCGTGCTGCTCAACTTCGCGCTCACGCTGCTTTCGAGCGGCATCTACCTCGTCATCTACCGCGGCCTGCTGGGCATCGACATGGAGTGGAACTGGCTGAACATGATCCTGCTGGCGGTAGGAAACTCGGTCCTCGCGCTCGTCTTCTTCCCCCTGCTCGACCGCTTCCAGGTTCAGGATTAGGAACGCAGAAGCTGGATTTGCAGCTTCGTAACAGGGCACGGCTGGTAGGCCGGGAATTTATCCTCGGCGATGCAAACAGAAAAAACAGGTTTCAGGCAGTGTCTGACGAATCGGTTTTAATCGGGTTTTGTAACAAGGCACGACTTTAGTCGTGCCGAAAGAGTCAAAGAATTGATTTGGGCTTTAGCCCCTGCGGTTTGCATTTTCCGCCCAAAAGCACAGCGAAAACAGCAGTATTCTGAAAACAAGCAGTATGGCCATCTATTCCGACAGGTTCAATCGCGGCGAAAAGCTCTCCAGCGTGAAGTCCACGGTGGTGCAATACGGCATTCTGGTTCTCATGCTCGGCCTCGCCGCCGGCCTCTGGCGGCTGCAAATCCTCGGCGCCAGCAACTTCAAGGAGCTCGCCGAGCAGAACCGCATCCGCAAGGAGCCCATCATGGCTCCGCGCGGCCGCCTCTTCGACCGCTACGGCCACCTGCTCGTCGATAATTACCCCTCCGTCTCCTGCTTCCTGGTCCGCGAGCAGAACAAGCGTATCAATGACGACCTTCCTCTCATTGCGCAGGGCCTGCATCTCGATCTCGACCAGCTCAAAGCCACGCTCAAGCACTACCGCTACTCGCCCGGCTACCAGCCCATCCCCATCAAGCAGGACATCAGCCCCGACGAGCAGGCCTTCATCGCCGCGCACAGCAACGAGCTGCCCGAGCTTGAAACCATTGACGTCGAGCGCCGCCTCTACCCGCGCGACGGCTTCGCCTCGCACGTCATCGGCTACGTCGGCGAAGTCAGTGAAGCCGATCTCGACAACAACCCGCGCTACGCCTACTACGAGCCCGGCGACGTCGTCGGCAAGGCCGGCGTCGAAGCCACTTACGACCAGATATTGCGCGGCCAGGACGGGTCACGGGATGTGATTGTCGACAGCCACGGCCGCGAGGTCGGCTTCCTCGGCACCCAGCACGCCATTCCCGGCCAGGACCTCAGGCTCACCATCGACATCGACCTCCAGCGCGAGGCCGAGCTGGCCCTCGGCAGCGCCAACGGCGCGGTCATCGTCATGGACCCGCGCAACGGCGAGATCCTCGCTCTCGTCTCGCATCCCAATTACGACCCCAACGACTTCGCCGTCCGCATCAAAAGCGCGGAGTGGAACCAGCTCATTACCAACCCAGACCATCCGCTGATGAACAAGGCCATTCAGGACCAGCTCGCCCCCGGCTCCACCTTCAAGATCATCATGTCCGCCGCCGGCCTGCAGGAGGGTGTCGCGCAGAACATGAAGGTGGACTGCATCGGCGGCGGCTGGTTCTACGGCCGCTTCTTCAAGTGCGACCAGCACCACGGCGTCCTCAACATCTCGCAGGCCATCCCGCTCTCCTGCGACACGTTCTTCTATACGCTCGCGCAGCGGCTCGGCATTGACACCATCGCCAAATACGCCGAAGAATTCGGCCTCGCGCAGAAGACCGGCATCGACCTGCCCAATGAAATGTCCGGCGTCATGCCATCCTCCGAGTGGGAGTGGCGCAACTTCCACCACAAGTACTACCCCGGCAACACCATCTCCGTCGGCATCGGCCAGGGCGAAACCCAGGTCACACCCATCCAGCTCATCCGCGCGCTCGCCGGCATCGCCTCCGACGGCCATCTCGTCCGCCCGCACCTGGTCAATCCCAACCAGCTCCCCGCCGACTTTCGCAGCGCGCTCTACGAGTCGCTCCCCGGCTCCGGCAACCGGTACGTCCCCCTCAACCCGGACACCTGGGACATCATCACCAACGGCATGGCCGCCGCGACAACCACCGGCACCGCCGCCGCCTCGCACATTCAGGGCGTCGATTTCGCCGGCAAGACTGGCACAGCGCAGGTCGTCGGCGGCAGCGGCACGCACGTCAGGGGCGGCAAGGAGACGCCGAACTCCTGGTTCGTCGGCATGGTCCCGCGCCGCAACCCCGAGATCGCCGTCGTCGTCCTGCAGGAGCACGGCGACTGGGGCTCGAACTCAGCCAAAATCGCCCAGGCCATTGTCATCGCCTACATCAACAAAACGCGCAGCCAGGACCACAACCTGCTCGAACAGGCCAACTCTCCGCAGAAGCCCGTCGAAGTCGGCGCCGTCTGGTCGAATCCCATGCCGGCCGGCTCAAAGCATGGTCCCGACCCCATCGCCTCCGTCACCGCCGGCCATTTCTACATCTACCCCGGAACCGAATCCGGCGCCGAGGCCAAAGACATCGCCATGAAGCAGCTTCCGCTCCCCGCGCTCTTCGCCGCGCCAGTCAGTTGGAAACAGGCCCGCTGGAAAAAGGACGGCTCGCACTGATGCGCCGTTTCCTCTCTTTCCGCGATTTCGACTGGGGCCTCCTGCTGATGGTGCTCATCCTCTGCGCGCTTTCCGTCATGGAGATCTACTCCGCCACGCTGCACACCAAGTATGTCGGCGGCCACTTTCACGTCAAGCAGGTCTATTGGATCACCGGCGGCCTGGTGGGCATGTTCGTCATCTCCAAAATCGACTACCACAAGCTCCTTGACTGGGCGCCCTGGGCTTACGGCGTCGGCATTCTGGCCCTCCTTGCCGTGCTTGCCGTGGGCCACAGGGAGCTCGGCGGCAAGCGCTGGATTCGCCTCGGCCCCATCAACTTCCAGCCCTCGGAGTGGATCAAGCTCGTGCTGATCCTCGCCGTAGCCCGCTTCTTCGCCAACCTCGGCGGCCGCAACCTTACCTGGCGCGACATCTTCAAGGCCTTCGCCATGGTCGGCGTTCCCATGCTGCTGGTCATCAAGCAGCCCGACCTCGGAACCACCCTCACCTACGCTCCCATCCTTGTCGCCGGCCTCTTTCTGGGAGGCATCAACTGGAAGCAGGCGCTGATCCTGATCGCCGCCGGAACGATCCTCGTCGCCGGCGGCTGGTCCAGCGGCAAGCTGCTCAAGCCCTACCAGAAAGCCCGCCTTACCAGCTTCATCAATCCCGGCGACGATCCCCGCGGCGCCGGCTACCAGGTTCTCCAGGCCAAGATCGCCGTCGGCGCCGGCGGCATCTGGGGCCAGGGCGCGGGCAAAGGCTCGCAGACCCAGGGAGCCTTCATTCCCATCCCCCACGCCGACTTCATCTTCGCCGCCTTCAGTGAGGAGCACGGTTTCGTCGGCGCGATTTTTGTCCTCCTGCTATACTTTTTTGTATTGATGCGTTTGATTCAAAACGCTCAAACAGCCTCCGACCTGCCCGGCTCCCTCATTATCATGGGCGTCGTGGCTGTGTTGACCTTCGAGATCGCGGTCAACGTGGGCATGGTCATCGG
>JASHPD010000028.1 GCA_030038315.1 Acidobacteriaceae bacterium | reverse complement strand
CTAGAAAAGGCGGCTATTATGGCGCTGATGCACCAGGCGGCAATTTAAGAGGAAAAGCATACCTCAGGGGCTAAAGCCCGATTTCTTTTGCTGGATCGATTGCCGGAGATAAATCCCCGGCCTACCAGATGGTGAGCATGGTGCATCTGGTGAGCATGGTGCACCGCCTGCATAATGGCGGAAAAGGCCGCACAACGCGGCCAGAAAGATTGGAAGAGCGGAAAATCTTTTGGAGGTTTTTCGCTATCGAAGTTAAGAAATAGTGGCTTCCCTCGATCCATCTCAGCCGTCATCCGCAGCTATGCGTGCTTCTTGCGCGCGGCGAAGCGGGGGTGTACGCCTGTTGGCCGGCGCGGCGGCGGGCTTGCTGGCGCTTGCGCTGGCCGGGTGCGGCGTGGATGCGAACAGAGCCTTTCAGCCGACGGATTCGGCGCTTTTTCTCTCCGGCGGCGGCGCGACTATCGATACCAACTGCACCGGCTGCAATGCGACTAATGCGCACGGCACGGCGGTGCAGAGGTTTTCCGCCACGCTGGCTGACGGCTCGCCCGCGGATGTCACCTGGACACTCTCCGGCGGCGACATGAAGGCCGGCGCGGGCAGCATCAACGCAAGCGGACAATATACACCGCCGGGATTTCTCACCGCGGATAGCGTGACGGTGACGGTGACAGCCCGGTTGGTAGCCAAGCCAACCGCTTCCGCGAGCGCGGAGATCACGGTGACGCCGGGATTCCTGGAGCCACTGTCGCCGGAGAATATCTCGCTCGCGCCGGGCGGCTCCATCACGCTCACCGGCCGGCTGGCGCAGGCGGGCGGACATGCGGCGATTCGCTTTGCTGTTGCCGGAAGCGATGGCGGCGCGGGCGCGCTGAGCCCCACCGATTGCGAGCATACGCCGAGCGCTTTTACCGCCTGCACGGTCACCTATACGGCTCCGGCGGCGATCGATGCGAGGCAGGTGAGCTACGTGGTGGCCAGCGTGGGCGCGGCGAAGACGGAGATGGCGATCCTGCTGAGCCCGGCGGGAGTGGCCAGCAATCCGGTGGAGCATCGCGAGGCGCTGGCGTGGCCTATGCCGATGGGCGGCTCAGGGGGCAACAATGACGATCTCGACGCACATGCCGGCTCCGTGGCCGACTGCTGCGGCGGCACGCTGGGCGCGCTGGTTGCGGACAACAGCGGGCATGAGTATCTGCTGAGCAATAATCATGTGCTGGCGCGAAGCGATCATGCCGCGGAAGGGGACGCGATTGTGCAGCCGGGGCTGATCGACAACCATTGCACGGCGAATGGCGATGGGCCGGGAACGACGCCGATTGCCACGCTCTCCGCATGGCTGCCGCTTAAGTCGCCGAAGACCGATACGGATGCGGCGATTGCGCTGGTGACGAGTCCGCGGATGGTGGATTCTTCCGGCGCGATCCTGGAGCTTGGTGCGCGTAAATCCGACGGCACGCTGGCTGCTGCCGCGCCGGGAATCTCTTCAAGCGGCGGTAAGGGCGAAGCGGCGCGGCTCTCGATGCAGGTGGCCAAGAGCGGACGCACTACGGGACTGACCTGCGGCGCTGTTTCCGCTATCGACGTGGACGTTAGCGTGGACTACTTCGCGGATTGCGCGGAAACGAAGCCGTATCTGACGAAGGTCTTTACCAATCAGTTGACGCTCAGCGGAGACCAGTTCAGCGATGCGGGCGATTCGGGCGCGCTGATCGTGGATGCGGCGAATGCTGAGCCGGTCGGGCTGTTCTTTGCGGGCGGCGTGGATTCGTCCGGCGTTGTGCAGGGGATGGCTACGCCCGCGCCTGAGGTTTTGAGCGAGCTTGGCGCGCTGGCGGGCAATGGCACGAGTTACAGCTTTGTGGGCGGCGCAGACCATGCGGTGAGCTGTCTGAGCTACGGCGACAGCACTGTGGCTGCGGCGCAGCGCGAGCCGCTGAGCAGGCTCGAAACAGCAAAGGCGCAGCAGGCGCTCTATGCGGCGCGCTCGCTCGTCAATGCGAGCAAGGGAATCTTCGGCGTGGCGCTGGGCAAGAGCAGCGACCACGCGGGCGAAGCGGCTGTGATTGTCTATGTGGATGCGGCGGCTGCGCCGAATGTGCCGGCGACGATTGGCGGCGTGCGCACGATGGTGATTCCGGCAACTGAGCAGGACGTGGCGACAGGCAGCGCGGCCACGACAAACAGCGCTGCAAATGCGCCGGCGCTATCCGGATCTGTGCTGGCTCGCGCTTTGCAGGTGAAGCAGCAGAAGGCGCAGCGGTTGATGAAGAATCCGGCGTTTTTTGGCGTGGGTGTGGGACAGAGCCTTGATAATCCGCGCGAGGCGGCGTTGGTGATCTTTGTGGACCGCAACAGGATTCCCGTACAGTTGCCGCAGTCGATCGACGGCGTCCGCACGCGCTACGTTGTGATGGAACGGCTGCACGTTACGCGGTCGTATTCCGTTGCCGGCCCGGCGCGGAAGTGTTTGCCTCATGCAGCGGTTGAGGCTGCGCCGGATGTGCTGCTGCGGCCGCGCGGGCTGGATTTGCGCTGATTGCGCAGGCTACGATTGCGCTGCGCGTTTGAGTGCGGCGATATCGAGCTTTTTCATCTGCATCAGTGCCTGAAATACCGCGGGATTGCTGACAAGCTCGTGGATGTTTGCGGGCACGACCTGCCAGCTCATGCCGAATTTATCCTTCAGCCAGCCGCAGGCGACTTCGCTGCCGCCTTCCGTCAGCTTCGACCAGTAGTCGTCGAGCTCCTCCTGCGATGCAACGCGCACGACGAACGAGATTGCATCGGTAAAGGGATGGGACGGGCCGCCGTTGAGGGCTGTGAACGGCTGGCCGTCCAGTTCGAAGGAGATGGTGAGAATTGCGCCGGCGCGCGTAGATGGATTGTCGGCGGCGGCGCGCAACTCGCCGAGACGGCGCGAGTTTTTGAAGATGGAGAGATAAAACCCGACCGCCTCTTCGGCGTTGTTGTCGAACCAGAGCATGGGCGTGATGCGGGGAAGATTCTCAGGAGAGCTCATGGGTAACCGCCTGTGCGAAGATTGTTGGCCGGCGCTCGATGCGGGGAAAAGAGCCGATTCAAAACGTTGTTATCAACGTTGTCGCCATTTTAACGCCGCAATGGTTGCGGACGGCAAGGCGGAACGCGTAGGGTGCTGTGACGGAACCGGAATCGCGCCCGGCATCCACGGGAAAAAGGAGACGTCCAGATGAAATTGCATACGTATCTCAACTACGGCGGGAACTGCGCCGAGGCGTTTCGTTTTTATGAACAGCACCTTGGCGGCAAGATCATCTTTATGATGACCTTTGCACAGATGCCGGACCCCAAAGACATTCTTCCGGGACAGGAAAATCTAATCGCGCACGCCACTATGGAACTGGGCGAGACGCGGATCATGGGAAGCGATGTGCCGAAGGAGCGGTTTCAGCCAATGAGGAGCGCCTATCTTTCGCTCTTCGCCGAGAGCGACGCCGAAGCCGAACGCATCTACAACCTGTTTGCCGAAGGCGGCGAGATTTTCATGCCGATACAGGAGACATTTTTCGCCACGCGCTTCGCCATGCTGCGGGACAGGTTCGGCACGTCGTGGATGGTCCTCCACAATCGGCCACAGGCGGCATAAGCGTCTCACGCCTTTCATCCCACAGCAACCGGGGTGTATTAGGCTCATAAGTGAGCATATTTCCGAAAGGTTGAGGCATCCCTTATGAGCACTTCTCCCGCTGCTACCCAGACGCCACTGACCCAACTCCCAGCCTGGAAGGCGCTTGCCGCCCATTACGAGAAGATCCGCACGGCGCATCTGCGCGAGCTGTTCAAGAACGATGCCCAGCGCGGCACGCGGTTCGCGGTCGAGGCTGAGGGCATCTACCTCGACTACTCGAAGCACCGCATTACCGACGAAACGCTGAAGCTGCTGCTCCAGTTGGCCGAAGAGAGCGGACTGAAGGCGCGCATCGACGCGATGTTCCGCGGCGAGAAGATCAACACCACTGAAAACCGCGCCGTGCTGCATGTGGCCCTGCGCGCGCCCAAGGGTGAAAAGATTCTGGTGGATGGCGAAGACGTGGTTCCGGGCGTGCATGAGGTTCTGGATCGCATGTCGGCCTTTGCCGACCGCGTGCGCAGCGGCGAGTGGAAGGGTTATACCGGCAAGGCGATCAAAAATGTCATCAACATCGGCATTGGCGGATCGGACCTCGGCCCGGTGATGGCTTACGAAGCTCTGCGCCACTACAGCCAGCGCGATCTCACCTTCCGCTTTGTCTCGAATATCGACGGCACCGACTTTGCCGAGGCTACGCGCGACCTCGATCCGGAAGAGACGCTCTTCATCATTTCTTCGAAGACTTTTACCACGCTTGAAACCATGACCAACGCGCACACGGCGCGGACCTGGGCGCTCGGAAAGCTGGAGCACCATGCGGCCATTGCGAAGCATTTCGTGGCGGTTTCGACCAATGCCGCCGAGGTGAGCAAGTTCGGCATCGACACGGCGAACATGTTCGGCTTCTGGGATTGGGTCGGCGGACGCTACTCGATGGATTCTGCGATCGGTCTTTCGACGATGCTGGCTATCGGGCCGGAGAACTTCCGCAAGATGCTTGCCGGCTTTCATGCCGTCGATGAGCACTTCCGCACGGCTCCGTTTGAGAAGAACCTGCCTGTTCTGCTGGGCCTGCTGACGGTCTGGTATGCGGATTTCTTTGGCGCGCAGACGGTGGCTGTGTTGCCCTATGACCAGTATTTGAAGCGCTTCCCCGCTTACTTGCAGCAGCTCACGATGGAGAGCAACGGAAAGCACGTTACGCTCTCCGGCGACAAGGTGAGCTACGAGACCGGCCCCATCTACTGGGGCGAGCCGGGCACCAACGGGCAGCATTCCTTCTACCAGCTCATCCACCAGGGAACGCGTCTGATTCCCAGCGACTTTATCGGCTTCTCAAAGACGCTGAATAAGCTCGGCGAGCACCATGACCTGCTGATGGCGAATATCTTTGCGCAGACCGAGGCGCTGGCTTTTGGCAAGACCGCAGAAGAGGTCAAGGCCGAGGGCACGCCTGACTGGCTGGTGCCGCACCGCGTCTTCGAGGGCAACCGGCCGTCGAACACGATTCTGGTGGAGAAGCTGACGCCTGAGACGCTGGGCAAGCTGGTGGCGCTCTACGAGCACTCCGTCTTTACGCAGGGAGCGATCTGGCAGATCAATTCCTTCGACCAGTGGGGCGTGGAGCTGGGCAAGGTGCTGGCGAAGCGGATCGGCGGCGAGCTGGAGAACGCGGACAAGATCACCACGCACGACAGCTCGACCAATGCGCTCATCAATCTCTACAAGAAGCAGCGGGGCTAAGCACTGCTCATCAAAAGCATTTCGGGGAGCAGGCAAAAAGCCTGCTCCCCGAAGTATTTTCAGGCTATCGCCAGTGTCCGCCAAAGTTATAGAGCGCGCCGAAGGTGAATCCGTTGGGATTGAGCGAGTTCGGCCCAAGAAACTGCGGCCACCACTGATACTCATAATCCACGCGCGCGGTGACCCGGTGCGAGACACGATAATCCAGACCGCCGCCCAGCGCATAGACCGTGCGCGTGTCATGGGTGTAGTACGGATTGCCAACCATAAAATTGATTCCGCCGAAGGAGACTGTCCCCTTCACATAAGGCTCAAAGCGGTAGAACCGGAAGCGATGCGCGTGATAGAGCAACCCGCCGCCAACAGTAGCCGTACGGAAATTCGATGGGTGACCGCCCTTGTCCCAGGTGATGTCCTTGGCCTCTGCGTCAATGCTCAAATTGCTCAGGTAAAAATGGTCCATAAACGGCGGATGCCAATTCGCCCAGATCGTCGGGCCGTACATATCCCCGTGCGCCCAGTTCTCATCAAATGCGGAGAATCCTCCACCAACCGAAAAACGCGGATGGTCCTGCTGTCCCGCGAAAACAACTTGCGCTGAAGCGGGCCCGGCCACAAAAGTCAGCACGGCAGCGAGGACGCATCCAAACAGCATCTTGCATCGCATAGTTTTATCTCCTGTATTTTCGAGTCATCCAAGGCAGGCTATCAGTGTTTCAACTTTACTCTTGGTTAAAATCTATACAGATATGGGTCTACATGGAATCCATCAATAAAGGAGCTTACCTGCCTCCTTTTCGATTGCCGCCAGCAGGGCGCGCAGACTTGCGACCCGCCCGGCGGCCAGCCTCTTTGATTGTACAAGCCTCAGCTTGCCCGGCAACTGTTCGACGGCCCTGAATAAAACAGGTAATACGTCGGAGTAGCTGGGGTAGCGCGTATCGCGGCCCACTTTTACTAAGATGCGCAAAGCGCCCATCGCGCCTATCTGTTCCAAAATATCGGCATCGCGGACGAGAACCGCCTCGGTGGAGGCGGGCTCATTGTGCGGCTGGTGGGTGCGGATGACTTCCGCCACGGCGTCCAGCTTTTGCGCGGGGAAACCCCAGCCGGGGAGCAGCGCGCGCGTGCGCGCAATGGTGTATGGAACGTGGTCCCAGCACGCCAGCTCTTCAGGATCGGCGGGGCGATGGCCGAGAAAGACGCCGAGATCGTGCATCCACGCGGCGGCAAAGACAACCTCGTCGTCGTACTCCATTCCGCGGCCAATCTCGCAGGTGAGCGCATAGAGCCGCGGCTGATGGCCGAATTTATCCGCAGGCGCGGCTTCGGCGCGGATGTAGTCGATCACCGCCTGCCGCCAGCCGGCTTCGCTCATGCCTTCTGCTCCGGATTCGGCATTGGCCACCGGGGCGAGACGCGGATCAGGTCAAGACCGCCCCGGTCTTCGACAACAAACTCCGGCGAAGCGGCGGGAATCGCAGCGATGCCGCGCGTGGGAATCTCAAACGGCTCAAAGCTCTCACCGCTACTCGCGCTAGAGATGCGCGCCGAGCCGTTGGCGGCGAAGAGATAGGAAAGACCGTGAGCAGGCTCAGCCGTTCCGGATAAATCGGGGGCGGGCAGCGTGGCGCTGGTGCGCGAGCCGGAAACCACAATGCGCTCCACGCGGAAATACTCCACCGCAATCAGGACCGTGCGATCGGAAAGCACGCGCGGCGGAATCCTGCCCGCGCGCGTGTGCAGGCGCGTGGCCTCGATGGATTTCTCAACGTGCAGCTCGCGCGGACGGCCGTAGTCGTACATCCGATACGTCGTGTCGGAGTATTGCTGCGTCTCCAGCAGCACCGAGCCGGGCCAGATGGCGTGCACTGTGCCGGCATCCACAAAAACCATGTCGCCTTTTGCGATCGGAAGCAGATGCAGGCTCTGCTCCAGCGTGCCGTTGTGAATGCCGGCGCGCACTTCGTCCATGGTTACGCCGGGGTTGAGGCCGAGAGCCAGCGCCGCTCCCTTCTCAGCATCGAGAACGTACCAGCACTCGGTCTTGCCGCGCGGCTCGCCGTACTTCTGCGCCATTGCGTCGTCAGGATGCACCTGCACGCTGAGCTTTTCCCTGGCCAGAATTACTTTGAGCAGCAAGGGCGAGCCGGTGTGCTCGACCGAACCGAGCATCGCCTCGGGAGATTCGGCAAAGATGTGGCCGAGCGTTTTGCCGGCCTGAGGGCCGGTGGCGGCGCGGCACTCGTCGCCGGTAAGCCAGACCTCGCCGATGGGCTCGTCGCCGGCAAGAAAGTCATACCAGGGGCGCAGATCATTAAAACCCCAGACGCGGCCCACAAAACGGGGCTCAATCAAAAAAGGAGCAAAAGCAGCGGAGGAGGCTGTTGGCAAAGGCATATTTTTATCGTCTCAAAACAGGCGAAAGCCGCACATAACGGCGCAGTCCGGCCCTAATCCGATTGTGCCACAGCGCGCGCGGAGAGCTGCGAGCGCGGTTGTAGACTCGACTGAGAGCCTTTGCTCGCAAGAGGTACTGTTTTCGTGCGTCGTTTCTTTCGCTTTGCGCTGGCTGCTGTCGCGCTTTTTTCGTTTTTGCCCGGCTTCGAATCGGAATCGGCATCGGGCCAGTCCATTGCGCAAGCGGCTGCTGCCGCGGCGCAAAGCCCCGCTCCGCTTGCCGACCGGCGCAAGGGTCTCAACGACCTCTTCAGCCAGTACTGGGACGCTTTTCTGGCGCACTCACCCGAGTTCGCTTCCGAGATTGGCGACACGCGCTTTGACGATAAGCTCTTCGACTATTCTCCGAAGGCTGCCAACGACTGGATCGAGCGCGAGCAGGAGTTCCTGATGCGGCTTGCGGCTATCGATCCCACGGGTTTTACGCCCGCTGAGACCAAGGCGCGCGAAGAGCTTCTGACCCAGTTCACCAACGACATTGCCGATGCCGATGCGCGCGACTGGGAGGTTCCTGTGAGCGATTCCGGCGGCGTTTACGCGGCTTATCCGAACCTTGCCGATGATCTCTCCTTCAACAACGAGCAGGATTACGAGAACTGGATCGCGCGGCTGCGCGCGCTGCCCGGCGTTATCGATCAGCTCATCGCCAACATGGGCGCCGGCATCGACGATCATCGTGTTCCAGCGAAGTCGCTGCTTGAAAAAGAGCTCGCCACGATTCAGCAGTTGGCCGCGCAAAAGCCTGCGGACTCACCCTTCGCCGATCCGCTGAAGGAATTTCCCGCCTCCATTGCAACGTTGCAGCGGCAGGCCATCCAGCAGGAAATTCTGGACGTAATTGGCAAGCGCGTGCTGCCCGCCTATCAGCGGCTGGCACGCTTCTTTCAGGTCAGCTACATTCCCGCCGCGGATTCGGCGCATCCCGATCAGCCGATTGGCCAGCCCGCAGGCTCAGGCAAGACCGGGCAGATCACATGGCAGAGCCGCCAGACGCAGATTCTCGCCTTGCTCGGCAACGCGCAGCAGGCGCTTGGCGATAAATTCAACGTGCAGGCCTTCCACGATAAATTGGTCGGCTCCGGCGCAGTTACGCTCGACGCGCTCACGGAGCAGATCAACGCGTGGGTTGCCTCGCAAAAGTAAGCTGAGAGGCATCCGTTGCTGAATGCAGTTCAAAGCCGGAGTTCCTGCATTCTGTCCGTTGGAATCGTTACCATATATTCTATGCAGGGAGGATGGGAATGACCGGCAGAAAGTTGTGGATGGCTGTAGCTGGCTGGATGTTGGTTTCCGGCCTGGCACAGGCGCAGGCTCCGAACACACTCACCCCGCAGGAAAAACAGGATGGATGGCAGTTGCTCTTCGACGGGCACAGCCTGAACGGATGGCATTCGTACCTGCAAAAGGGAACGGGAAAAGACTGGTCCGTTGTCCACGGCAGCATCCAGCTCAAAAAGACCAACCAGGACCCGTCCGCAGACTATGCGGACATTGTGACCGACGGAGAATACTCGAACTTCGACCTGAAGCTCGAATGGAAGGCAAAGCCCTGCATCGATAGCGGCGTCATGTTCTACGTGCACGAGTCGCCCGAATACCAGAACACCTACGATACGGGCATCGAGATGCAGATTGCCGACCTGGCCTGCACGGTTCCCGACAGCCGCATCCTCAAGGAGCGCTCCGGCGACATCTTCGACATGATCTCCGACCCGGTGGAATGGGTAAAACCTGCCGGGGAGTGGAACCAGTTCGAGATCATCGCCGACCACGGCCATCTGCAACTCTTCCAGAACAGCCACAAGGTCATCGATACGCAGTTGTGGGACGATAACTGGAACAAGCTCGTTGCCGGAACCAAATTCGCGCACATGCCTGGATACAGCAAATACCAGATCGGGCATATCTCGCTGCAAGGCACCGAACCGAAAGGGAAACCGGGAGTCAAGCTCTGGTTCCGGAATATCAAAATCAAGCCGCTTTGACCGAAAGCCCTTGAGCCCAACACAAAGCAAAAGCTCTCGCCGCAGCGAGGGCTTTTTACTGACCACTGACAACTAACCCCTGCTTTTACGACAGATGCGGAAACGGTGTCTCCGCCAGCCGTCCCGGCAAACGCGGCGGCTCAAGGCCAGCGGTGGCCGAAGGCGGCTGCGCCATCACCTCCGTAAACGCCTTGCGGAAGGCCATCATCTCCTGCGGCGTGCCTACTGTGATGCGCACGCTGCTGGGCCACGCGGGCCATATACGGCCGATGAAGATCTCCTTGGCTGCCATGGCCGCCTGCACTTCTTTGCCGGGACGCTTCACATCGAGCATGAAGCAGTTGCTCTCCGACGGCGTGCAGTGGTAGCCCTCGCTTTTGAGCCACGCCAGCGTTTCCACGCGCGTGTCGCCGACGATCTTGCGCCGCGTGGCTACCAGGCCTGTTTGGAGCAGGCTGGTCTTGGCCGCCGTCATCGCCGTGATGGGCAGCGGGTTCTGGCCGAAGAAATCGAGCTTTGCCAGCAGGTCCTTGCGGCCAACGGCAAAGCCCATGCGCAGGCCGGCCATTCCATAGAGCTTTGAAAAGGTGCGCAGAACGATTACGTTCCTGCCTTCCTTTACGAAATCCAGCGAGCGCGGCTCCGTGCAGAAATGAATGTAGGCTTCGTCGATCAGGATCACTGCATCCTTTGGCGCGTTCGATACAAGGGACTCGATATCGGCGCGCGGCGTGCAGGTTCCGGTTGGGTTGTTCGGGTTGCAGAGATAGATCACGCCTGGATTCGACGAGGCCGCAAGCATCGCCTTCACGTCGTGGCTGGCCGCGCCATTCGGATCGGCGAGCGGCACCTTGAGAATCGGCGCTCCGCTGAACTTTGCGGCCCACATCGGCGCTTCATAGCCGGGATCGGCAATCACCAGCGGACGGTCTTTGCCGGTGCAGGCGAGCACCGTGTAGTGCAGCGGATCACTCGATCCCGCAAAGACGCGCACAGTCTCGGGGGCGAGCCCTTCGAGCTTTGCAAAGGTCTCCGCCAGGTCCATCTCCATGTTGAAGAGGTAGCGGCCGCTGCGGGGCAGAATATCCACAACCGCTTTGCGCGCTTCTTCTGAAGGACCGAGAGGATTCTCGTTTGCGTCAATGTGAATGCCGATGTTGGGATCAGCAAACTTCGGAATCTGGGCCAGCGCAAGGCGGGGCTCGGTGAGGATGGGCATGGCCGCCAGAGCGGAGGCTCCGGCGGCAAAACGGAAGAAAGAGCGGCGCGAAAAGCTGCTAGATGCAACAGAATCGACAGCAGGAAGCATGGTGGACTCTCCTTGTTGCTGAATGGTTTGGACGGAGAAGACCTGCGCGCGCCGCTCGCGCGCCAGGCAGCGCTACTGCGGAATGAGGGCAGAGAAAATTGGACAATCCCATAAGCCAAGTTAGCCTCGGGAGCGGGTGAATTCAATAGATATCGCATAAGGGGTTTCCGCGCCGAGGTAAACATCAAAGCCAGCGGCGCGAAAAAGTTTACTGGCGCACGCCCGGCCACAGACGATACACTGCCTGTGCGGCCCAGCGTGCTGCCTTGTTTGAGAAAACGTTTGCTAGAACGCTTGACAAACCATGCAGTAAACCCATTTACTTGAGGGCGAACGTCCAATCGCTTCCCCGGGTGGACCAGCCTCATCATCAGGTGATTCATGTACGCTTTCGCACCCGCCTCTCTCGCCGCCGGCCTGAGCATTCCCGCCGCGCGGCTTCTGGCCTTCCAAACCAGCTCGTTGGCACACCTTGGCTTTCTGGATATCGCGGTCATCGCCATTTACTTCGCCATGGTGATCTGGATCGGTTTTTATCTCAAAGGCCAGGCCAACACTAGCGAAGAGTTCTTCATGGCCGGCCGCGAAATGACGGCATGGATCGCGGGCCTGAGCTTTGTCTCCGCCAACCTCGGCTCGCTTGAGCTGATGGGCTGGGCAGGCTCGGCGTACCAGTACGGGATTCTCGCGGCGCACTGGTACTGGATCGGCGCCATTCCCGCCATGCTGTTTCTCGGCATGGTGATGATGCCCTTCTACTACGTCTGCAAGACGCACTCCGTGCCCGGCTATCTCCATCTGCGTTACGGCGAGCATGCCCGCATCGTCGCCGCCGTCGCCTTCGCTCTGGAGATGATTCTCATGAGCGGCGTCAACATGTTCGCCATGGCCGTGGTCATGCAGGTGGTCCTCGGCTGGAACATCACCTTCAGCATTCTCGTCTCCTCCGTCGCCGTCGCCCTCTATGTCGGCCTCGGCGGCCTGCGCTCCGCCATTTTCAACGAGGTCCTGCAGTTCGTGCTCATCTGGGCCGGCGCTCTGCTCGTGCCCATCCTCGGCCTGGTGCAGTCCGGCGGGTGGACCGGCCTCAAGGCGCGCATCCTCTCCAACCTCGGCTCCGACTCCTACTTCCATCTCTGGCGCGACACCGGCAGCTTCGCCGCCAATCCCATGGGCGTGCACTGGACCGGCATCGTCTTCGGCGTCGGCTTCGTCATCAGCTTCGGCTACTGGACCACCGACTTTCTCGTCGTCCAGCGCGTGCTGGCTGCACACAATCTTCGCGCCGCGCGCATGGCGCCCATCATCGGCTCCATCTTCAAAATGGCCGTCCCCTTCATCGTCATTCTTCCCGGCCTGCTCGGCCTCGTGCTTCTGCAAAATGCCGACGGCTCGCGCCGCCAGCTCGTCGGCGAAGACATCGTCGCCGCCTGTTCCGCATCGTCCTCCGGCGCCCCCGCCGATCCTGAAGCCTGCTCCGCCGCCATGTCCAGAACCACGCTTCCCGCTGCCTATCAGCAGAAAGTCCTGAGCGGCGTCTCCGGCTTCGAGCTCCACAGCTACAACCAGGCGCTGCCTCTCATGATGGTCCGCTATCTCGGCCCCGGCCTGCTTGGCCTCGGCATCACCGCGCTCATCGCCGGCTTCATGAGCGGTATGGCCGGCAACGTCAGCGCCTTTTCTACCGTCTGGACCTACGACCTCTACAAGCCGCTCATCAACAAGCGCGGATCGGACGCGCACTATGTCCTCGTCGGCCGCCTCTCCATCCTCATCGGCGTCGCCGTCTCCATCGGCGCCGCCTATCTCGTCATGCACGCCCACGGCATCATGGACTACGTTCAGGCTCTCTTCTCCATCTTTGTCGCGCCTTTACTCGGCGTCATTCTCTTCGGCATGTTCTGGAAGCGCGCCACCGGCCTCGCCGGCTTTCTCGGCCTTCTGCTCGGCATCGCCTTTTCGGCTGCGCTCTTCATGTGGGTCAAGCTCCACCCCGCAAATCTCAAGTACGTTGCGCTTTCTGCGGCCGCCAAGCCCATGGCCGAAAATGTCTTCCGCGCGCTCTGGGCATTTCTGTTCACCTCCATCATCGTTCTTGCCGTCAGCTCGTTCACGCGTCCGCGCCCGGTAGCCCAGCTCGACGGCCTCGTTTACGGCGCCACCCAACTGCCCACGGAGGAAGCGGTCCCGTTCTATGAGCGCGAGTGGTTCTGGGCCACCGCGGTCATTCTCGTCTTCGTCGCCCTCAATCTCATTTTCTGGTGAGGCG